>CAJULJ010000019.1 GCA_910587395.1 uncultured Oscillospiraceae bacterium
TGTCGCTTCCTTCGTCGCTGCTGTCCAAATTCGTTGTATTGCCATTTGGCTCCTCATTTATTGACGACACCATCTAGAAAGTTCGTAGGGAAAACGCAAAAAGAGCATCCGCGATTTTGGTATGATACGGCCAAAGCCGCTGATGCTCTTTTTAGACCTGCTAACAAATGTCAAGAGCTAAATTGAGGGGAGCACTATTTTTTAGGCACCGCAAAAAGGGTAAGCAAAGCCAAGCCACCGCCATTGAAAATTTTTGGCGCTGGCCTGAGAAATGTGGATCTGAGGTTGGATGTTAGGCTTCGAGACTGTTCAGGTACTGCTTCACGGTGGCATAGTAGATGCGCAGGAATTTGTTGGCGGAGGCCATCATGTAGACGCGATAGGGCTTGCCCTCGGCGCGTTTCCTGTCCATGAACTGATACACCGGCTCATCAGCAGGTGAACGTTGGAGGATCACGCTCATCACCAGGAACAGCGTCCTGCGCAGGGCAGAAGAACCACGCTTATTGGACTGGACAATGCTCCTAGGCTCCCTGTGAAATGATGATAGCCGCCCCCAGTGACGCTGGGAATGGCTATGTAAGAATGGGAAAAGCAGTCAAAAAGAAATGCCTATCGACGAATGGCTCGGCATGTGCTATAATCCTTCTAAATATATGTTCGTAATTTTGCGATCAGGGGGGTGAAAAAGTGGCTGAAATCCTTGAAAATAAACACATTAAGCGCCTTTGTGTGGGACTTCTGGCCCATGTGGACTCCGGCAAGACCACCCTGTCCGAGGCTATGATGTACCGGTCCGGCGGGGTACGGCGGCTGGGGCGGGTGGACCACGGCGACGCCTTTCTGGACACTGACCAGCAGGAGCGGGAACGTGGGATCACCATTTTCTCCAAGCAGGCGCGGCTGAGCTGGAAGGACTGCGAGCTCACCCTGCTGGACACCCCCGGCCATGTGGATTTTTCCGCCGAGATGGAGCGGGCGGTGCAGGTGCTGGATTACGCCGTGCTGCTCATCAGCGGCGCGGACGGGGTGCAGGGACATACCGAGACGCTGTGGAAGCTGCTGGAGCGCCACTGGGTGCCCACCTTCCTGTTCATCAACAAAATGGACCAGCCTGATACGGACCGGGACAAGCTCCTGGCCCAGCTGAGGGACCGCCTGAGCGACGGCTGCGCCGACTTCGGCGGAGGGCGGGAGGAGCTGCTGGAGCAGGCGGCCATGTGTGACGAGGCGCTGATGGAGCAGTATCTGGCCACCGGGAAGCTGTCCGACGGGGACTTGTCCGCCCTCATCGTGGAGCGAAAGCTGTTTCCCTGCTTTTTCGGCTCGGCGCTGAAGGTGGAGGGCGTCGAGGAGCTTTTGGATGGGTTGGACCGATACACGCTTGAGCCGGATTGGCCGGTGGATTTTGCCGCCCGCGTGTTCAAGATTTCCAGGGACGATAAAGGGGAGCGGCTCACCTGGCTCAAGGTCACCGGCGGCGTGCTGAAAGTCCGGGATGTGGTGAAGGGGCCGGACTGGGAGGAAAAGGCCACTCAGCTGCGTTTGTACTCCGGGGCGAAATTTATCCCGGTGGAAGAGGCCCCTGGGGGGACGGTGTGCGCCGTCACCGGTCTGAGCCGGACCAGGACAGGACAGGGGCTGGGGGGCGAGGAGGACTGGGAGGGCCCCCAGATGGAGCCTGTTCTGGCCTATCAGGTGCTCCCGATGGGGAACGACATCCACACCCTGCTGTCCCAGCTGCGCATTTTAGAAGAGGAGGACCCCCAGCTCCAGGTGGAGTGGAACGAGGCGCTGGGGGAGATTCGGCTCCATCTGATGGGTGAGGTGCAATTGGAAGTGCTCTCCCGGCTGATGGAGCGGCGGTTCGGGGTGGAGGCGGCCTTCGGTCCCGGCCGCATCGTCTACCTGGAGACCATCGCCGCCCCGGCGGAGGGGGTGGGGCACTTCGAGCCTTTGCGGCATTACGCCGAAGTCCATCTCCTGCTGGAGCCTTTGGAGCGGGGGGCTGGGCTGGTGCTGGATACTGCCTGCTCCGAAAACGGGCTGGACCGGAACTGGCAGCGGCTGGTGCTCACCCACCTGATGGAAAAGACCCATGTGGGTGTGCTGACGGGTTCGCCCGTCACCGATATGAAAATCACGCTGCTGACAGGCCGCGCCCACCTCAAGCACACTGAGGGCGGGGATTTCCGGCAGGCTACCTACCGGGCGGTGCGGCAGGGGCTGATGTGCGCTGAAAGCGTGCTGCTGGAGCCCTGGTACAGCTTTCGCCTGGAGGTGCCCACCGGAAACGTGGGCCGGGCCATGACCGACCTGCAGCGGATGGGGGCGGACCTCCAGCCCCCGGAGGCCGCGGGGGATGCCTCCGTCCTCACCGGCAGCGTTCCCGTGTCGGAAGCGGGAGGCTATTGGACCGAGGTGGCGGCGTATACCGGGGGCCGGGGGCGGTTTTCCTGCGTGGTGGAGGGCTACCGGCCCTGCCACAATGCGGATGAGGTGGTGGCTGAGCGGGGCTATGACCCGGAACGGGATGTGGCGAACCCCGCCGGGTCGGTGTTCTGTGCCCACGGGGCGGGGTTCAACGTGCCTTGGGATCAGGTGCGGGAGCATATGCACCTGGACAGCGGCTGGCGTCCCGGCGGGGAGCGTCCCGCCCGGCAAGAGGTGGCCCCCGTCCGCCGGGAGCCGGCCATGAGCTACGAATCCCGCGCGGCGCTGGACAAGGAGCTGGAGGCCATCTTTGAGCGGGCTTATGGTCCGGTAAAGTCCCATGCCTTCCGGCCGGTACAAAAGTCCGCCGCTCCCAAGCCGAAGCCCTGGAAGGGGTTGAAGGCGCGGAACGGCGAGGATTACCTGCTGGTGGACGGCTACAATATCATCCACGCCTGGGACGACCTGCGCGCCGCCGCCCGTGAGGACCTGGACGGAGCCCGTTCCCGGCTCATCGACCGTCTGCGCAACTACCAGGGGTGGAAAAAGTGCAATGTCATCGTGGTGTTCGACGCCTACAGGGTGAAGGGAAACCCCGGCTCGGTGGAAAAGGCGGGGGATGTTTTCGTGGTTTACACCAAAGAGGCGGAGACGGCGGATATGTATATCGAAAAGACCACCTACGCCCTGGCCAGGGAGCGCCGGGAGCACCGGGTGCGGGTAGCTACCTCCGACGGCCTGGAGCAGATGATCATCCTGGGCCACGGGGCGGTGCGGATGACCGCCGCTGAACTGGAGTTTGAGGTGAGGCAGGTGGAGGCGGAGATCCGCCGGATCATCGGAGGATGAGGGAGACGCGCCCTGTATCAAGCACATCTCTGGCATTTTTTTGAAATTTTCAATCAAAACTTGGATTAATTGAAAATAATTTACCCATTCTCTTGACGAAATCCCAGTAAACAAGGTATGATAGGCACATAGGTGAGACAGCAGTCAAGACAGAGAAAGGAGGCCGTTATGCCGTACGGCGACGTATTTACCAGAATCAACCGGGAGTACTATCAGCTCACCGGGGCGGAGAGGAAGATCGCCGACCATATCATGCTCCAGCGCCAAGACTGCCAGTACATGTCCATCTCCGAGCTGGCCGAGGCGGCCGACGTGGCGGAGGCCACGGTATCCCGCTTCTGCCGCCGTTTGGGGTACAAGGGCTACAGCGCCTTCAAGCTGGCGGTGGCGGGTTCACCCGCCGGAGCCAAGGCCGTCAATCCCCTGTACGGTGAGATCGCCGCGGAGGACGACGTGAGCGAGATGTGCCGCAAGCTGTGTGCCGCTAATGTGGAGGCCATCACCCAGACCATGAACATGATCAACCCGCAAAGCGTGTCTCTGGCGGCGGACCTGCTGACTGCGGCGGAGCGGGTGCTGTGTATGGGGCTGGGCGGGTCCATGGTGCAGGCCCAGGAGGCGGCCCATCTGTTCTCCACAGTTCTGCCTTATTTCTATGCTGTGGGGGATTCCCACTATCAGGCGATCCGGTGCGCCCTGCTCACGCCCAGGGATGTGGTGCTGTATTACTCCTATTCCGGTTCCACCAAGGATGTGGTGGATGTGATGAAGATTGCCCAGGAGCGGGGAGCCAAAACCATTCTCATCACCCGTTTTCCCAAGTCCCCCGGCGCGGCCTGCGCCGATGTGGTGCTGGAGTGCGGCGCACGGGAGAGTCCCCTGCAAATGGGCTCCATCGCGGCCCGGATGGGTCAGCTCTACCTTACGGATGTGCTGTTCAACGAGGTGTGCCGCCGGGATATGGAAGCATGCCGCCAACAGCGCAGACTGGTGGCCGACGCGTTGGCGGACAAGCATCTGTAAGGGGGCGCGGAGCTGGCAAGATGAGTGCGGGCTGTAAATATTTACCGTTTGATGTTGACAAATCAAGGTACAGATCATACAATCATATATCATAATCTGTTGCGGCGTCAGAGACCGGCGGCTGGAGGCCGGATTACAAGAAAGTCAGAGGTGTATCGTTATGCTTATTTATCAGGAAAAGGATTACAATGCCGTGAGCCGCCGGGCGGCGTGGATCATCGCAGCCCAGGTGGTAGCCAAACCCGGCTGCGTGCTGGGTCTGGCCACCGGCTCCTCCCCTGTGGGGACCTATCAGCAGCTGGTCCAGTGGCATAAGCAGGGGGATTTGAGCTTCGCCGAGGTGCGTTCAGTGAATCTGGACGAATACTACGGTCTGGCCCCCGACCACGATCAGAGCTACCGCTATTTCATGCAGGCCAACCTGTTCGACCACGTGGACATTGACCCGGAGAACACCAATGTGCCCAACGGCCTGGCCAAGGACGCGGAGGCGGAGTGCTTGCGGTACGAGCAGAAGGTGGCGGAGCTGGGATATGCCGACCTTCAGCTGCTGGGCATGGGCCGCAACGGACATATCGGCTTCAACGAGCCCTGCGGCTGCTTCCCGGTGATGACCCATTTGGTAGACCTGGCCGAGAGCACCATTGAGGCCAACGCCCGGTTTTTCGCCAGCGCCGGTGATGTGCCCCGTCAGGCCCTGACTATGGGCATCGGCACGATTATGAAGGCCCGGAAGATCCTGGTGGTGGTCAGCGGAGAGGACAAGGCCGACGCGGTTTACAAGGCGGTGTGCGGACCGGTCACCCCGGAGGTGCCCGCTTCCGTGCTTCAGCTTCATCCTGATGTGGTTTTGGTGGCGGATCAGGCGGCGCTGTCCAAATTGACGGAGGCCGTGCAATGAGGCTCACAGGCGGCAAAGTGTTTGATCTGGAGCGGGGCTTTGTGGAGCGGGATGTCTGCTTTGACGGAGCGCTGCTCACCCCTGCCAGCCGGGATGGAGAGAGCTTTGACGCCGGTGGCTGCTGGGTGATCCCCGGTCTCACCGACGTGCATTTTCACGGCTGCCGGGGGGCGGACTTGTCCGACGGCGATCCCGACGGCCTTCAGACCATGGCGGAGTATGAGCTGTCCCGGGGGGTGACTCAGATCTGCCCGGCGGGGATGACCCTGCTGGAGGACCGGCTGATGAAGGTGTGCCGGACTGCCGCCGCCCACCGCCGGGAGCGACGCCCCGGCGCGGACCTGGTGGGCATCAATCTGGAGGGGCCCTTTTTGTCCTACGCCAAAAAGGGCGCTCAGAACGGCGACTGGCTCCACGAGCCGGATACGGATATGCTCCGCCGCCTGATGGACGCGGCGGAGGGACTGGTCAAGCTGGTGTCCGTGGCCCCGGAGCTGCCGGGGGCGGCGGACTTTGTCAAAGCGGCTTCCGAGGACGTGAATGTGGCGGTGGCCCATACCGCCGCCGATTACGATACGGCGCTGGAGGCGTTCCGCTGCGGCGCGCGGCAGGTCACCCACCTGTTCAACGCCATGCCTGGATTCACCCACCGTGCCCCCGGCGTGGTGGGGGCGGCGCTGGACAGTCCCTGGGCACGGGTGGAGCTGATCTCCGACGGCGTGCACATCCACCCCTCCATGGTGCGGGCTGTGTTCAAGATGTTCGGCGCGGACCGGGTGGTGCTCATTTCGGACACCATGCGGGCGGCGGGCATGTCCGACGGCAGGTACGATCTGGGCGGTCAGGAGGTCACGGTAAAGGGACCTCTGGCCACTTTGGCGGACGGCACCATCGCCGGGTCGGTCACCGATTTGATGGCCTGCATGAAGACTGCGGTTTCTTTCGGGATCCCTCTGGCGGATGCGGTGCGCTCGGCGGCGGTGACGCCGGCCCAGGCCATCGGCATCTTTGACCGGGTGGGCAGCCTGGAACCGGGCAAGCGGGCCAATGTGGTGGTGCTGGACCCGGATTTGAATGTAAAGGCCGTATTTTTCAAAGGCCGGCGGGTATAAAAACAGCAAGGGAGGCGCTGGGCGTCTCCCTTGCTTTCTGGGTTGGAGGAGCTCAATGGGACCCCGCAAAGGCGGCCTTTGGCTTTGTGGGGAGAGCAGGCGCGGCGCAGGGAGCGGCCTTGCCCGTTAGGGTGAAGCAAGTGATCTGGAGCTTGCGCCGACAAGACCGGAGGTTGTGGCGGCTGGCTCGGGCGGAGAGTCCTGGGACGGCTGAGGGTTTTCTCCCTCCGGCGGCGACGGCAGGGTGAGCCCGTGGAGGAAACTGCCGGAGGAGGACTGAATCTGTCCGCCCACCACCTTGTTTTTATAGATAAGGAGGGCGATCTGTACCGGCTCGGCCTGGGTGGGATAGTTGGTGAGCTGATAGGTGTACCGCTTCACCCGCCTGCCCTTGTACTGGGAGAGATCGAAGCCCTGGTCGGACTGGAGCTTCAGATAGTCCTGATAGCTGTCGTCAAATTCCTCGGGGATGAGCAGCTCCTCGGTGGCGATGGGCTGGGGAGACACCTGCCAGCCCAGGCCGTTGAGATAAGCCAGGCGGTCGTCATTGGTTTTGATGTGCTTGACCTCCGCTGAGACGGCCACCGCCCGTCCGCTGAGCGTGAGCGCGAAGGTGAGGGCCGCGAACACGCAGCACAGGGCGGCGGCCCCGGCCGCCAGAAGCCGTTTCTTTGGTACGCGCGCGGTATAGATGATCATGGCAGCACGACCTTTCTTCATTTCTCAGAAAAAGAATATGTGTCCGCTGCCCACAATATGATATGGTGAATCAAACATGAACGAGAAGGGGTGGACGGCTTGGAACGTCTGGACAAGCGGCTGGCGGCCACGGGGAAGTGGAGCCGGAGGGAGGCTCGGGACCTGGTTCGAGCGGGCCGGGTGGCGGTGGACGGCGCGGTGTGCCGCTCGCCTGAGCAAAAGGTGTCCGAGGACGCTCCCGTCACGGTGGACGGCGTGTCCATCGGCGCCCATGGCCCGGTATACCTCATGCTCCACAAGCCGGCGGGAGTGGTGTCCTCCACCGATGAGCCGGGGGCGCGCACAGTGCTGGACCTGCTGGGGGAGGAGTATCAGAATATCGGCCTGTTTCCCGCCGGGCGGCTGGACAAGGATACGGAAGGTCTGCTGCTGCTCACCAACGACGGTCCCCTGGCCCACCGGCTGCTGGCGCCCAAAAGCCATGTGGACAAGGTGTACTATGTGGAAGTGGACGGTGTGCTGGACCAGGAGGACGTGGAGGCGGTGCGCCGGGGCGTGACCCTGGGGGACGGCTACGAGTGTCTGCCGGGAGAGCTGGAGCTTTTATCGGACAATTGTGCCCATATTACCCTGCGCGAGGGGAAATACCACCAGGTAAAGCGGATGCTGGCGTCACGGGGCAAACCGGTGACTTACCTCAAGCGGGTGCGCTTCGGGCCGCTGGAGCTGGACGGGGCCCTGCCCAGAGGCGCATGGAGGCCGCTGACAGAGGAAGAACGGAAAGCCATTTTCAGTCAATGATACGAAAATTTTGGCAGTTTGAACAAAAAAATTTCAAAAAACTATTGAAATCCTCTAAGGAAGCCGGTATAATAAAAAAGCACTTGTATGTAATATCAACAAAAGTGGCGGAGCGCTCCATTGCCAGCCGCGTAGAAAGGAGAAAACGCAATGTCCAGCAGGATTTTCCAAAGCGTCGTTCTTCAGATGAAGGATTGTTCCGACCGAGCTATAGGGGTCATCGACGAACAGGGCACGGTGGTGGCCTGCAATGAGCTTGCCTGCATTGGGGAGAAGTGGGCCAGCGCGGCGGCATTGCTGGCGGCAGAGCAGGACGCGCAGGTGGTCAGCGGCGGCTTCACCTTCAAGGCGCTGCCCGGCTGGAGCGGTCAGTTTGACTATGCCGCCTTCGTACGCGGGGAGGATGAGCGGGCCGCGCTCATCTGCTCCATGGCGGTCATCGCTCTCAACGGGGCCAAGACCTATTATGAGGAAAAGAACGACAAGGCCGCGTTTGTGAAGAATATCCTCTGCGATAATATTCTGCTGGGGGACATTTATGTCCGGGCCAAGGAGCTGCATTTCGTGTCCGAGGCGCCCAGGGCGGTGATTCTGGTGCGCCAGCTGGGTGCGCCCGACGTGTCCGCTGTGGATGTGATCTCCGGGCTGTACCCCGACAAGCAGACTGATTTTGTGCTGTCCGTCAGCGAAACGGACGTGGCCGTGGTCAAGCATCTTGGGGAGAATGCCGACGCCCGTGACCTGCATAAGATTGCCCAGACTGTCCAGGAGGCGCTGACCCGGGATCTGGGCATCAAGACGGTGGTGGGCATCGGCACCATTGTGGGACATATCCGGGACCTGGCCCGCACCTACAAGGAGGCCCAGGTGGCCATCGACGTGGGCCGGGTGTTCGAGACGGAGCGCTCCATCATCAACTATGAGAACCTGGGCATCGGGCGGCTCATCTATCAGCTGCCCACCACTCTGTGCGAGATGTTCCTGCGCGAGGTGTTCAAGAAGAACCCCATCGACGCGCTGGACCAGGAGACGCTGTTTACCATCAACAAGTTCTTCGAGAACAACCTGAACGTGTCCGAGACGGCCCGGAAGCTGTTCGTCCACCGCAACACCCTGGTGTACCGGCTGGAGAAGATCAAGAAGCTCACCGGTCTGGACCTGCGGGAATTTGACGACGCCATCACCTTCAAGGTGGCGCTGATGGTGAAGAAATACCTGGTCTCCCGGGGCATCGAATCCTGAGCTGTGAAGGCCGCCCGACAGGGCGGCTTTCTTTTACAGTTGTAACTTTTGTTTCCAGAAAGTTTACATAATTGGGAGAGGAGATTGCTGGGAATTGGGCGGAAACGGTTGACAGGGAAGAGCTCAGCGTCTATAATAAGAACCGATTCCGTCTGCGCAAAAGATTACAAACCGGTTACAAACCGGTTACACGAAAAGACTCAGACATTTTGGAGATGCGGGCCCATGATACGATTGATCGACGTACATAAAGAATACGACAACGGCACCAAGGCCCTGAAGGGGATCAACCTGCGCATTGAGGACGGGGAGTTCGTGTTCCTGGTGGGGCCCTCCGGCTCGGGCAAGTCCACCATCATCAAGCTGCTCACCGGGGAGATCACTGCCAGCCAGGGGCGGGTCATTGTCAACGGATACAACCTGAACAACATCCGCCGCTGGCAGATTCCCCATATGCGCCGCACCCTGGGTATCATCTTCCAGGACTTCCGGCTCATTGAGAAAAAGACAGTGCAGGGCAATCTGGAATTTGCCATGCGCACCGTGGGGGCCAGCGGACGGGAGATGCGCAAGCGCATCCCTTATGTGCTGGACCTGGTGGGGCTGGACGACAAGGCGGACGCCTATCCCAACGAGATGAGCGGCGGCGAGCAGCAGCGGGTGGCCATTGCCCGGGCGCTGGTGAACAACCCGCGGATGATCATCGCCGACGAGCCCACCGGCAACCTGGACCCCCGGCGGTCGCTGGAGATCATGACGCTGCTGGAGCGCATCAACGCCATGGGCACCACCATGCTGGTGGTCACCCATGAGCGGGACCTGGTCAACCGTTTCTCCAAGCGGGTGGTGGCCATCAAGGACGGAGAGATGATACGGGACGGTCAGGGAGGCTACTACAGAGCATGAGACGATTGAATATAGGCTATTTCATCAAAGAGGGCTTTTCCAGCATATTTTCTCATGGGTTGATGTCCTTTGCCGCAGTGTGCATGATCGTGGCCTGCCTCATCATCATGGGGTCCTTCTCCCTGCTGGCGGTGAACGTGGACGAGATGCTCAGCCAGCTGGAGGACGAGAACGAGTTCCTGGCCTTTGTGGACGAGGACTATACGGACAGCCAGATCCGCGCCCTCATGGAGCAGGTCCGGGCGCTGGACAATGTAGGCGAGGTCACTTTTGTCAGCCGGGAGCAGGCCAAGCGGGACTACCTGAAGGGCCACGAGTCGGACGGGCTGTATGCCAACATCCCCGACAAGGTATTCCGGGACCGGCTTTCCATCCATGTCAAGGATCTGACACGGTTCTCCGAGACGGTGGACGCGGTGGACGACCTGCCCGGGGTGGTCAACCACCGGGCCGCCGGCGAGGTGGCGGAGGGCTTCGTGGCCGTGCGCAACGCCGTCACCGCTCTTGCCATGGTGCTGGTGGGCATTTTGGCGGTGGTGTCGCTGTTCATCATCTCCAACACCACCCGGCTGGCCGCCTTCGCCCGGCGGGAGGAGATCGCCATCATGAAGATGTGCGGCGCCACCGACGGGTTCGTCCGCTGGCCCTTCATCGTGGAGGGGCTGATTTTGGGCATGATGGGGGCGTTGGTGGCCTTCTTCCTCCAATGGGCGGTGTACGCCGGAGTAAGCAGAGCGCTGGTGGAGGGCGGCGCCGCCGATCTGTTCGGCCTGATGGACTTCAAAATGATGTGGAAGCGGGTGCTGGGGATATTTGTGCTGTCCGGCTCCGTGATCGGCGCGCTGGGCTCCAGCTTTGCCATTCGAAAGTTCCTCCAGGTGTAATGAGAAACTGAGGTCAATGATGAAACTGCGAAAGAAAATGCTGTCCGTTCTGTTGGCGGCGGCGCTGCTGCTTACGGCGGTGCTGCCCGTCGGGGCGGTGACCCAGGATGATATCCAGGCCATCAAAAATCAGCTCAACAGCGTGACCGCCCGGAAAGAGGAGGCCGAGGCTCAGCTTGCCGCCATCCGGGGGGATCTGAGCCGTGCCCAGGAGCAGGTGGAGCTGGTCCAGGAGCAGGTGCTGCTCACCGAGCAGCAGGTCAGCGCGGGCCGGGAGATTTTGGCCCGGTATGACGCGCAAATCGAGGAAAAGCAGAAGGAAATCGCGGGGCTTGAGGCCAAAGAGGCCGCGCAGATGGAGGAATTTTATCAACAGGTGCGCTGGATGGAGGAGACGGGGGATACGCCTATTTTGTCCGTCCTGTTCCAGGCCAAGAGCTTCGCGGATCTGTTGGAGTATGCCATGCTGGTGACTGACATCATGGAGTACAGCGACCGCATCGTAGCGGAGCTGCAAGCCACTCAGGCGGAGCTTGCCGAGGCCCGGGAGGAGCTCCAGGCCGGCCGGGACCAGCAGGCTCAGGCCCAGAGTGAGCTGGAGGCCCATTTGGCGCAGCTGGAGGAACAGAGAGCGGAGGCCCGCGCCCTGCTGGCGCAGATCGCCGACTCGGAGAGCGAGTTTGCCCAGAAGGCCGCCCAGCTTGCCGCTGAGGAGGCGGAGGCGGAGCAGGCTTTGAAAGAGGCGGAGGAGCAGTGGGCCGCCCAGATCGCGGCCAACGGGGCCACCGGCGACTGGTATTGGCCTGTCCCCGGCTACTACACCATTACATCTTTCTTTGGCTGGCGGGACCTCTATGGCAGCTCGGACAACCACACCGGCACCGACATCGGCGTGCCCCAGGGTGTGGAAATCCACGCCGCCCAGGCGGGAGTGGTCACTCTGTCCCGCTACAATTCCTCTTACGGAAATTACTGCATCATCAACCACGGCAACGGCTACGCCACCCTGTATGCCCATCAGAGCCGGCTTCCCCTGGTGAAGGTGGGAGATACGGTAAGCAAGGGGCAGGTCATCGGCTACGTGGGCAACACGGGGAACAGCTACGGCGCCCACCTACACTTTGAGCTGCGGGTGAACGGCGTCCGGGACGACGTGCTCAAGCTGTATCCCGGCCTGAATTACATTGACAGAAGCTGAGGCGAGGAGGGGCAACATGAACAAAAAGACTCAACGGATTATCGTGATCATTGTGGCGGCGGCGCTGCTGCTGTCGGTGATGCTTCCTGTGCTCAGCGTGTTCGCCCAGGCCAGTGTGACCCAGAGCGACATCCAGGGGATCAAAAACGAGCTGAGCGACATTCAGGCGCAGAAGAAGGATGCGGAGGCCAAGCTGAAATCCATCCGCAACGATCTGTCCAAAGCCAAGGAGCAGGTGGAGCTGATCCAAAATCAGGTGCTGCTGTGTGAGCAGGAGATCAACGTCAGTCAGGCCATGCTGGACGAGTACGACCGTCAGATTGCCGACAAGGAGCTGGAGATCGCCGGTCTGGAGCAGCAGCAGGAGGAGCAGTACCAGGAGTTTTACCAGCAGGTGCGCTGGATGGAGGAAACGGGGGGCGTGAACTACATCTCCATCCTCTTTGAGGCCAACAGCTTTGCGGACATGCTGGAGCAGGCCATGCTCATCGGCGACATCATGGACTACTCCAACCGCATCATTGAGCAGCTGGAGGCCACACAGACGGAGCTGGAAATGGCGCGGGACGCCCTGGCCGTTGACCGGGAGGCCCAGGCCCTGGTTCAGCAGGACCTGGAGGCGCGCAAGGCGGAGCTGGAGGAGAAGCGGGCCGAGGCTCAGACCCTGCTCAACCAGATTGCCGCCTCGGAGAGTGAGTACGCCAAGGAGGCCAAGGAGCTGGCGGAAAGCGAGGCCCGGATCAATAAGGAGCTGAAGGACGCCGAGCAAAAGTACGCTGCCCAGCTCGCCGCCCTCCAGGCCCAGCAGAACGCCAGCGTGAATATGACCAGCGGGGATTGGTACTGGCCGCTGCCGGGCAGATATAAAATTTCCTCCCTCTTTGGCAGCCGCGTGGATCCCATCAACGGCAGGCGGGACAACCACACCGGCACCGACATACCCGCTCCCTCCGGCACGCCCATCTATGCCGCGAAGGACGGCGTGGTGACCACGGTGAACACCAATAAGAACTCGTCCTCCTACGGCTATTACTGCATCATCAGCCACGGCAGCGGCTACGCCACCCTGTATGCCCACCAGTGCCAAGTGCCCATCGTCAGCGAGGGGGAGACGGTGACCAAGGGACAGGTGATCGGCTACGTGGGCACCACGGGCCGCTCTACCGGAAACCATCTGCACTTTGAGTTGCGTATCAACGGTGTGCGCAACGACGTATTGAAGCTCTATCCCGGCATGACCTTTACTTCTCCCGGCGGCGGGCAGATCAGCGGAGGATAATGTGTATCAGGGGCGCGGGATTCCCGCGTCCCTGTCCAGCTTTTGGCAAGGAGGTCTGAACAATGGAGGAGCAAACGGTGCGCAGGTTGGAAAAGCGGAAATGGCGGCTGCCCGGCCCGCTGAAAATTGTGTTGACAGTGGTGTTGACGCTGGCGGTGTTCACTGGAGTGTGGTGCCTGCTACTGGGGAGGAGCGGCCTGACGATGGTGCAGACCTACCTTCTGGCCCGGTTCGCCTTTGTGGACACCACCGCCGATCTGGATGGGGCTGTGGACGCGGGGCTGAGCGCTTTTGTAACGGGTTTGGGGGACCGTTGGTCCTATTACCGCACGCGGGAGCAGTACGAGGCGCTCACCGCCACGCGGGCAAACAACTACGTGGGCATAGGCATCACCGTGAACATCAGGGCCCGTGAGGAGGGGCTGCTGGTGGAGTCTGTGACCGAGGGCGGCCCGGCGGACAAGGCCGGAGTGCTGGTGGGAGATGTCATTATCGCCGCCGACGGTGTGTCCCTGGCCGGGGAGATCCGGGAGAAGGGTTCCGACTATATCAAAGGCGAGTCGGGCACTCAGGTGGCGCTCACCCTGCTGGGGGAGGACGGGACCACCCGGGATGTGACCTGCCTCCGGGCCACCCTGCATATTCCCTCTGCCAGCGGGAAGCTGCTGGAAGGGAACATCGGCTACGTGAAGCTGAACAATTTTTATTCCGGCTCCTCCGACAGCTTCAAGCGGGAGGTGGACGCCCTGGTGGAGCAAGGGGCGGTCTCCCTGATCGTGGATGTGCGGAATGACCCCGGCGGGTATGTGGCCGAGCTGGAGAAGATTTTGGACTACCTGCTGCCGGAGGGCCCGGTGTTCACCCAAAAGCCCCGGTGGTGGTTCCAGTCGGTGTACCAGTCGGACGCAGACTGCATCGACCTGCCTATGGTGGCTATGGTGAACAAGGACAGCTACTCGGCGGCGGAGCTGCTGGCCGCTCAGCTGCGGGAGAGCGCAGGCGCGCCCATCGTGGGTGAGCTGACCTCCGGCAAGGGGTACTCCCAGGTCACCTTTCCGCTGATCAACGGCGGCGGGGTGGGGCTGTCCACCGCCACCTACTGCACCGGCAGCGGCCGTTCCCTCATCGGGGAAGGCATTGTTCCCGACGTGGAGCTGTCCCTGGACGAGGGTGCAGTGATGGGTGAGGAGAGCGACAATCAGCTCCAGGCGGCCATTGAGCTGCTTACAAAATAAAAAAGCTCCGTCCCTGGCATAGCCAGGGGCGGAGTCTTTTGATTCTCAGGGAAGCAGGGATACGCTTCCTCATTATTTTTTGAGGAAAATAACACCCAGCGTATTAGGGCCGCAGTGACAGGAGATGGTGCAGCCCGCCACGGCGGTGACGACCTCCCGGAAGCCGAATTCCTTCACGATGCCGCATACGGCGGCGGGGATGGCCGGATCACAGCGGGTATGGACCACGAAAATGCGGTCCAGGTTCACGTTTTTGCCCTCCAGCTGGTCGCGCACGTAGTCGGGGAGTATCTTGTCAAAAGCGCCCCGATACTTTTTGCCCACGGTCATTTTGCCGTCGGCCAGTACGATGCAGGGCTTCAGCCGCAGCAGATTGGCGCCCAGGGCCACCACGGAAGAGCAGCGGCCGCCCTTGGCCAGATAGTCCAGCTTGTCCACCACAAAGGTGGTATCCACCCGGTCGATCATACCCTCCAGCATTTTGAGGATGTTCTCAATAGAGTCCCCGCGCTCGGCGGCAATGGCGGCCTCCAGGGCCAGAATGCCCTGGCCCACGGTCAGATTCCGGGAATCCACCACGTAGACGTTGGAAAAATCCTCCGCCGCCACGAGAGCGTTCTGGTAGCAGCAGGAAAACTCACTGCCGATGGTGATGTGGAGCACAGAGTCGTATTGGGGGGCAAGCTCCGCAAACAGTGACTGGTAGTCGGCGATATTGACGGCGGCGGTGGTGGGCAGCTGCCCGCCTGCCTCCACACAGCGGAAGATGTCCTCCGGGGTGGCCTCCAGGCCGTCCTTACAGGTGTTTCCGCCGAAGGAGACGTACAAGGGTACCATGGTGATCTGGTAGCGCTCCAGCAGCTCGGGAGGCAGGTCGCAGGTGCTGGTGGCGGTGATTTTGATGGACATTGGGATGACCTCCGTTTGTATATGGGGGACCCGATGGCGTCAGGGTCCAAATTGTAAGGATTATATCATTCGCCGCGGTAAATTGCAAGAAAATTTCCTGCGGCATGTTTGACAGTCCCGGCGCATATGTGTCGTTGAGGTGATGGATATGGTGGGACGGCTGGTCCTGGTGCGGGAAAAGGGCCGCTTCCGGGCGGAGGAGGGGATGCTGGGTCCGCTCAAGGTGCTGAAGGCCATGGTTTTTGAGCCGGAGGGGCTGGCTCCCTGGCGGCTTCGGCGGAGGCTGCGCCGTGCGGAGCGGTTCCTGGTCCGGGCGGGGGCGGGCCGGGTGGTACTGGGGAGCGATTTTCCCTATAGGGACAGGCTCACCCTGCTGCGCCCGGTGGACCCGGTTCTCCTGTGGCGGGGGACGGCGGATGTGCTGGCGTTGGGGGCGCTGGACGTGGCGGGAGTGCCCCGCCGCCGAGGCCGGGTGGCCCTGTCCGCCCCCAGGCTGTGTCCTGAGCTGGAAGGGGCGGCGGAGCGGCTGTGCCCCCAAGTGCGGGGCCTGCTCATCGACGCCCCCGGCGGAGAGGAGTACGCCCGATACCTCCAGGCGAAGTTCGGCCTGCCGGTGACGCCCCTGGCGGCGGGGGCAGACGTGACGGCGGCCTTTGGCCCTGGGGGAGGCCGCTGGGGAAGGGCGGTGGAGCTGTACGAGGGAGGGACGCTGAACGGACTGGCCCTGGGACTGGAGGGGGTGGAGCTGCCGCCGGACTGCGCCGGACAGGTGCTGGCCCTGCTGTGGGAGCGTGGGGAGCTGCGGCGTGGGGAGCTGCAGGTGAGCTGTGCGGAACGGTATGCGGGAAGCTATCCCCGATAGGCTACATAGCGGTCATGGGGCATATCAACGCCCCTGTAATGCTTAACCGAGCTGTCCGCAACGGTCATACCGTTTCTGAGGGCCACCCGCTGGGAGGGAATGTTTGTGTCCCGGATGATTGAGCAGACTTCGTCCGCTTGCAGCACGTTAAAAGCATGCTGCTTGCATGCCTTGGCGGCCTCTGTGGCATAACCCCGACGCCAGTGCCTGCGCTCAAAGAGATACCCCACCTCCAGCACTTCTTCGCCCTTCCACGGCTGCATGGTGAGCCCGCATTGACCAATCATCTCGTCCGTCTCCTTCAAAATCACCGCCCACAGGCCAAAGCTCCATACCTGATAACGGGCAATCTGCCGGTCAAGCCACTCCTGCACCTCGCTGTCGGTGAAAGCCCCTTCATAGGCGTACATCACCTCGTCGTCCTGCAAAATCCTGCACAGGGAGGGAAAATCACCCTGATTGAGCTCCCGCAGGTACAGCCTCTCAGTCTCCAGTATCATTTCTGCCTCCCAAATCTCCCCTTGCCGGGAATTCATGATATAGCCAAAATACTGCCCGCCGGAAAGCGTTGCTCTCCGGCGGGTGGCTACGCCGTGCTTAAAACTTTGCCCCGCCAAACTCGGACAGGGTGACGCTCTTGTTGCGCTCCGCCGTCCAGTTGATGGACCACTGGGAGGCAAAGAGCAGCAGCTGGTTCTGCCGGTAGTCCTCCACCAGCATGGCGTCGCCGGGGAGGGTCAGGTCGTCCGCACGCAGGGGCTCGTCCCCGTCGTGGTGGAGCCAGCGCAGGTACTCGTAGGGCAGCCCTTCGGCGTACAGGTCCACGCCGTATTCGTTCTTCAGGCGGTAGTCCAGCACATCGAATTGCAGCGTGCCCACCACGCCCACGATGACCTCCTCCATGCCGGAGTAGGGGGTCTTGAAGATCTGGATGGCGCCCTCCTGGGCGATCTGCTCCATGCCCTTGAGGAACTGCTTGCGCTTCATGGTGTCCAGCGGCCGCACCCGGCGGAAGTGCTCGGGGGCGAAGGTGGGGATGGGGTCGAACTGGAACTTGTGGGCGGCGGTGCACAGGGTGTCGCCGATGGAGAAGATGCCGGGGTCGAACACGCCGATGATGTCCCCGGCGTAGGCCTCCTCGATGATCTCCCGCTCCGCCGCCATCAGCTGCTGGGGGCGGGACAGCTTCAGCTTCTTGCCGCCTTGGACATGGTAAACCTCCTTGTCCGCGTCGAACCGCCCGGACACTACCCGCATGAAGGCAATGCGGTCCCGGTGGGCCTTGTTCATGTTGGCTTGGATCTTGAACACGAAGGCTGAGAAGCCATCGCCGAAGGAGTCGATGAGCTCCTCCCCGGCAGTGCGGGGGAGGGGGGCGGTAGTCATGCGGAGAAAGTCCTCCAGAAAGGGCTCCACGCCGAAGTTGGTCAGCGCCGAGCCGAAAAATACCGGGGAGAGCTGCCCGTGGTGCACCCGGCCCATGTCGAACTCGCAGGATGCCCCGTCCAGCAGCTCGATCTCGTCGGAGAGCTGGTCCCGGTAGGACTGGCCGATGAGATTTGCCAGCTCAGGGTCGTCCAGAGAGACCTCCGTGGCGGTGGCGGCCTTAGAGCCGCCGTTGGAGGTGAAGTGGATGATCCGCTTCCGCTCCCGGTCGTAGACGCCCTGGAAGGCCTTGCCGCAGCCGATGGGCCAGTTGACGGCGTATGTGTCGATGCCCAGCTCGTGCTCCAGCTCCTGGCACAGCTCGAAGGGGTCCCGGGCCTCCCGGTCCATCTTGTTGATGAAGGTGAAAATGGGGATGTCCCGCAGGCGGCAGACCTTGAACAGCTTCCGGGTCTGGACCTCCACTCCTTTGGCGGCATCAATGACCATGACGGCACTGTCCGCCGCCATCAGGGTGCGGTAGGTGTCCTCGGAGAAGTCCTGGTGGCCGGGCGTGTCCAAGATGTTGATGCAGAAGCCCTCGTACTGGAACTGCATCACGGAGGAGGTGACGGAGATGCCCCGCTGCTTTTCGATTTCCATCCAGTCGGAGGTGGCGGCCCGGGCGTTCTTCTTGCCCTTGACCACCCCCGCCTGGGCGATGGCCCCGCCGTAGAGCAGGAATTTCTCCGTCAGGGTTGTCTTGCCGGCGTCCGGGTGGGAGATGATGGCGAAGGTTCTCCGCCGTTTGATTTCGGATTCGTATTGAGACATGAGAGTTCCTCCTGTTTCATTTGGTTTTTAGAAGAAAACGATCCTTTACATGGGAAGAACCCCCCTAAATAAACTCATAACCTGATTAGTATATCACAATCATACGGAGAAGAAAAGATGCACGATTCGATAAACTGAAATTCAGTGCATCGCATAATTTATTTTTACCATATGAATGTGATCTTCCCAAACCCCATTGATATTCAGATAATATTTTGAAGTTCCTTCGTTTACAAAATGATTTTTTTCCAAAACTCTTAGAGATGCCTTGTTTTTCGGCATTACATTGGCTTCGATCCGGTGTAGGCTCAATTTTTCAAACGCGTATTTTGTCAGCATTGCCACCGCCATAGTCATATAGCCTCTATTGAAATACTCTTTATCCAATTTATATCCCAGAAAAGCGGAACAAAAGGCCCCCCATACCACATTGTTTAACCCGATAATACCGATAATTTTCGCGGGCCGATCCACCGACGCAATATAAAAGCGAAAGGCAGTCCTTTCTTTATACGCAAGCATTTCTTTTCTTAAGACGTCCTGCTGATATTGAAGTGAAAAAAATTCCTCGTCTCGTACAGGTTCAAATGCTTCTAAAAAGTCCCTGTTTCTAGTGTAGTAGCCGACTACTTGTTCCGCAAGGGACAGGTCTGCCGGTACGAGCTGTATCTCTTGATTTTTCATAGCGTCACATGGGCGTGCCGCGTCACATGGCACCCCAGATTGACCGCGCAGGGCAGTCCGGCGATGTGGGTGCCCTGGGTGAGGATGGCGGCGGACAGGGCGGTGGTCCGGCCGCCCAGCCCCTGGGGTCCGATGCCCAGGCGGTTGACCCGCTCCAGAATCCGCTCCTCCATGGCCGCGTAGAAGGGGTCAGGGTGGCGCTCCCCGGCGGGGCGCAGGAGAGCCCGCTTGGCCAGCTCCGCCGCCACCTCCGACGTGCCCCCCAGCCCCACGCCCACCACCACCGGCGGGCAGGGGTTGGACCCGGCCTGGGATACGCAGTCCACGATGAAGTCCTCCACCTGCTCCACGGTGACGGAGGGGTTGAACATTTTCAGCTTGGTCATGTTCTCACTGCCGAAGCCCTTGGGAGCAATGGTGATCTCCACCTTGTCCCCGGTTACCATCCGCAGGTGGAGGATGGCGGGGGTGTTGTCGTTGGTGTTCACCCGCCGCAGAGGGTCGCCTACCACCGACAGCCGCAGATGGCCGTCCAGGTAGCCCCGGCGTACACCGTTGTTGACAGCGTCCTCCAGAGAACCGCCGGTGAGATGGCAGTCCTGTCCCCAATCCATAAAAATGACGGCCATGCCGGTGTCCTGGCAGATGGGCAGGCCCTTGGATTCGGCGAATTCATAATTTTCCACCAAGTCCCCTAAAATGGCCTGTCCCACCGGGGAGGGTTCCTTCTTCCGGGCGGCGCAGATGGCGTCTCTCAGATCCTGGGGCAGAATGGTGTTGGCCTCAATGCACAGCGCCCGAATGGCGTCGGACAGGGCGTTTGCCTCAATTTCCCGTACCATTTAAATGACCTCCTGTCCGTCGATCAATACGTGGGTGGCTCTGCTCCGCCAATGGAAGGGATGGCCGTCCATGACCACGATGTCCGCGTCCTTGCCGGGAGAGAGGGAGCCCAGCCGGTCGCCCACCCCGGCGATACAGGCGGCGTTGATGGTGATGGCGGCAAGGGCTTCCTCCTCGTCCATCCCCGCCCGGGCGGCCATGGCGGCGCAGAAGGGGAGCAGGGCGATGGGGGTCTCCGGGTGGTCGGTGCAGATGGCCACCTGCACTCCGGCCCGGGCCAGGATGGCGGTGTTTTCCATGGTGAGGCGGGCCAGCTCCGGCTTGCACCGGTCGGTCAGGAAGGGTCCGGTGATGACGGGCACGCCCTCCTTGGCCAGGAATTCGGCGATAAGATGGCCCTCGGTGCCGTGGACGATGGCGCAGTCCAGGCCGAACTTCTTGCTGAGCCGCACGGCGGTGACGATGTCGTCCGCCCGGTGGGCGTGGAAATGGGCGGGAAGGCGGCCCGTGACCACGGGGCGCAGGGCGTCCAGTTGGGCGTCGAAATCCGGACTGTCCATTTGGTTGTTTGCCTGAGCCTGCGCCCATTTCAGCTCATAGTTCAGGGCCTGGGTCAGCTTGTCCCGGATGACGGCGGCGGTGGCCATGCGGGTGGCGGGACCGTGGCTTTTGTGGATGCCCTTGGGGTTTTCTCCCAAAGCAAATTTCATGGAGGCGGGGGAGCGCACGGCCATCTGGTCCGCCACGGAGCCCACGGTTTTCAGCAGAACGGACTGTCCCGCAATAGGGTTGGCGGAGCCGGGGCCGGTGTGGACGCAGGTGACGCCTGCCCGGCGGGCCTCGGCGAAATACTGATTAAAGGGGTCCACGCCGTCCAGGGCCCGAATCTGCGGGGCGCAGGGAGTGGGAGACTCGTTGAGATCGTCCTCTTGAGCGGCGGTGCCGTAAAGCCCCACATGACAGTGGGCGTCGATGAAGCCGGGGAGGACGTGGCCTCCCTGGGCGTCGATCAGGCGGTCCAGGTCCGCGTCGTCCGGGAGGCTGGACATGGGACCCACCTGGGCGATGCGGCTGCCTTTGATGAGGACAAAGCCGTCGGGGATTGTGCCGGTCTCCATGGTGTGAATGACGCCGTTGACGATGAGCATAGTTTTTCCTCCTGAAATTCAGTTGGAGCCTCAGTTCGACCAAATTCTCGTGTATTTCGTGGTACATTGTTCTTGCGGCACAGGCCGCGGCATGGGGCTGTCCCATGCGGTCATTCCATTCTCCCGCGCAAATAGACCCTTGGCTCTTTTCCCGCTTGCGGAAAAGAGCCGCTTTTTTATGGAAGCCTGACGAAAAAGGGGGACGCGATGCGTCCCCCTTTGTTTGGGTTTATTTTCGCCCACCGCGGCGGCTGCCCCGCTTCTCGTTCATGTGGAGCTCGGACAGCTTGCTGTCGGAGCTGGCCATAAACTGCTTGAGCTGATCTTCAAAGCTGGCCGGACCTCTGGGCTGGGCGGGCTCGAGCGTGAAACTGCGGCCGGGGCCGGAACGGCGGCCCTGGGGACGGTGGTCACCCTCCGGCCGGGGGCGGTCGCCGGGTCCGCCGGGGCGGGGACCAGACCGGCGCTCCGGACGGGGCGGGGGGGGCAGGGCCTGCTTGATGGACAGGTTGATGCGGTTGTTGTCGTCGATGCCGATGACCTTTACCTTGACCTCCTGGCCCTCGGCCAGCAGATCGTGAACATCATTGACATAGGAATACGCAATCTCTGAGATATGTACCAGCCCGGACCGATTGCCGGGCAGGGATACGAACGCGCCGAACTTGGTGATCCCCGTCACCTTTCCATCCAAAATAGAACCAACTTCAATGCCCATAAATCTCTTTTTTCCCTCTCATCGTGTATGGATTTCATCGGCACAAGCTGTGCCCGGCCGCTTCCCTGCCTGGGAAAGCTTCCTCGCTCCGCTGTGCCTCCCCTCCCCATGAGACCCGTTTGACAGGGCTCTTGCGGAGAAAGAGCTATTTGGAGGAGTCCACAAACTCGATCTCTCCCGGTTCCACCAGACCCAGGCGGCTTCTGGCGATGTCGGCCAGATACTCAGGGTCGCCGCTGTGGTCGATGCCGTCCTGGAGCGCGGCGTTTGCCTCCTGCTGCTCCTGAACCCGACGGGTGAGCGCCTCCCGGTCGGCCTGGGCGGCGTTCAGCTTGGCCTGGGTGGACAGCAGCGCGATGGCCACGGCGGCCAGCAGCACCAGCACCAGCAGTTTTGTGGCCATGCCGGCCCGCTTGATCTTTACCATTGCCTACTCCCTCCTCCCCGTTTCGGGCGAAACGGTATAGCATATTTATTTTATACCAGGACAGCCAATTTTGGAAGTGTTTTTTTTGTTTTTTTAAAAATTTTTTCGTTCCCCGTCCCGCCCGCCGCGCGGGAGCGGTGAGAAGACGGAAAAGAGCCCGAATTCTGCCGGCCAGCCACAAAAGAACGGGCAAAATCAGCCGGCTGAGGGTGAGAAAGTACGCTCCGCCTCCCAGAGACACGGCGGCCATGTGGAAGATGCGCACCTGTCCGTCGTCCCGAAGCAGGGTGAGGGCAAACAGCCCCGCCGTGACGCCCAGCCAGAACAACAGGTCCAGAAGGAAGGCCAGGCCGGGCAGCTTCAAGCTCCGGCGCAGGGTGCGCATCCCGTCGTAAATGAGGCCCAGAAGCGCTCCCAGCAGAAAGCCCTGCCCGAAAACCAGCGCCTGACCCAGAACATCGACGTGCATGGGTCAGCGCAGCAGCCGGGCCAGGAAGCCGCCCCGGCTCCCGCCGCCATCGTCCTCGTAGGTGACGGCGTCCACGTCCCCCTCCACCTTCAAATCGCCGCCGTCCAGGGACAGCTTTTCGATGTGCAGATTTTCTCCGGTCACTATCATGGTGCCCTTGGAGGTGGAAAGTACGATGGTATTTTCGTCAAAACGCTCCACGTCCTCCACGCCGGACACGGTGAGGCTTTTCCGCTCCTCAATCACCACATGGTGGGGGGCGGACAGCCCGCCTTCATATGCCATAGGACCATCTCCCTTACTTTAGATGGTCCATCATATGGGGTTTGTCCCAGGAATATGAGTGGAAATCAGTTTTGAGGCGGGGCTTCCTCCGAATCGGGTTGGGGTGCTGCGCTTTGGGCGGCGGTGCGGGCGCGCAGGTCCTGCTTGAGCAGGGTGTATGCTACGGCGGCCAGGGGTACGCTGATAACCATGCCCACCAGCTGGAGCAGGGCGCCGCCCACAGTGACCGCAGCCAGCACCCAGATGCCGGGCAGTCCCATGGAGGTGCCCACCACACGGGGATAGATGATGTTGCCCTCGAACTGCTGGAGGGCCACCAGGAACACCAGGAACCACACCGCCTGCCAGGGATCGATCATCACCAGCAGCAGCACGGCCAGCACCGCCCCCAGGTAGGCCCCCGCGATGGGAATGAGGGCAAATACGCCCACGGCGACGGAAATCAGAGGCGCGTAGTCAAAGCGGAAAATGCACATGCCGATGAAGCAAAGCCCGCCCAGGATGCACGCCTCCACCATCTGACCGCTGACATATTTGGAGAAGGTGTCCGATGTGAGCCGGGTGACGGTGAGCACATGTTCCGCCCCCTTTTCCGGCAGATAGGCCTGCACCAGGCGGCGGCATTGGGCGGTGAGCCGTGGCGCGCCGGACAGCATGTAGATGGAGAATACCAGGGAGATCACCCCGGTGACCACCCCGGACACCACCACGCTGGTCATGGTGATGAGGTGGGGCAGGGTGTTGGTCAGCGTGTCCAGCGCCCCGGTGAGCAGGCTCTTCAGGGAATCGCTGATGCCGGTGGACAGATCCAGGTTGGCCAGCTGCTCCAGGTCCAGCTTGGCAACCAGCCAGTCAAACAGCTCCTGGAAGTTGGCGGCGTAGATGCTGATGTTGCCGATGAACATCTCGATGCTGTGGGTCACCTCGGGCACCACCATGGAGATGAGCACGGTGATCAGAGCGATCACAATGAGGTAGACGGTGACCACCGCCAAGGGCCGCGCGGCCCCCTTTCCCTTGCCGGGGAAGATCGTTTCATACTGCCGGGCGAAAAAATTGCAGGGCCGGTTGAGGATAAAGGCGATGACTCCACCGATGAGCAGGGGCCGGAAGGCCCCTGCCACTCCGCCCAGCCAACCGGCGACCGTGTCCAGCTTGACGATGACGGCCACCAGAACGATGGCGTAGGTGATGAGAAGAAGCAGGCTGCGAAACAGCTTTTTGTCCAAGAAAACAAACCTCCCCACGATATTTTCCTCAGTGTACCATTGAAGGGGGGCTGCGTCAATTTAAGATTTCTCTAAGGTCTGCCGGTAGTTTCTCCAATCCGCCAGCCGGTTTCCGGCCTGCCCGGACAGGTTGGCGGGGATTTCGTCCAGGGTGAAAAACCGCAGCTCATCCACCTCGTCCTCCTGACGCTTGGGTATGCCGGACCAGTCCCGGCAGGCGTAGGCGAACTCCACGTTGTACACCTCGTCGCCGTTGGGGTAGACGCAGTGCTCCTGGGGGCCGGAGTACACGCCGTACAGCTCCAGTGCGTGGGCGGTGAGCCCCGTCTCCTCCAGCAGCTCCCGGCGGGCGGTGTCCTCCGCCGATTCCCCCGGCTCCATAGAGCCGGCCGCCGAGCAGTCCCAGCAGTGGTCGTCGCTCCTCAATTGAAGCAGAATGCGGCCCTGCTTGTCCTCCACAATCACGCTGGAGCCCACCTGAATCAGGGGACGATGGCCCATAAAGGCCCGCAAATCCATGATATAACCCATAGCGTCCTCCCCACGGCCGAATATTTTGTCTGAATGCCGTGTCGCCGCCAGTGTACCACCGGAGCCGGTCCCTGTCAATTGATTCAGAATTTGGGGTGTACGTCGTCGCCGCGGGCCCGCTCAAGATTGATCTGCTTTTTCCGGCTTGAGGCGTGGGACAGCATGGCGCTCAGGGTCTCCCGGTCGTTGTTCTCAATGGCCGTCCGGTACTGGTGAATCCGCTCCTCCAGCTCAGACACCATTTTGGACAGGGCCGGGGCGTTGAGGGTGAACAGCTGGGTCCACATGGCCGGGTCCAGGGCCGCTACGCGGGTGCAGTCCCGGAAGGAGCCGCCCTCAAAGCCCTCGCAGGAGAACAGCTCGTCGTTGTCACACACCGACACGGCGATGACGTGCATCAGCTGGCTGGTGTAGGCGATCATCTCGTCGTGGCGCTCCGGGGTGGTTTCGATCACGTCGCCAAATTGGCACCAGTCCGCCATCCGACGGAGCAGGTCCAGGTGTTCCGGCGTAGCCCCGGGGCCGGGGGTGACGATGAAGTGGGTGTTGCGGAACAGAGTGCCCTCGGCATTGTCGATGCCGGATACCTCCTTACCCGCCATGGGGTGGCAGCCGATGAAGTCCACACCCTCGGGCAGACACCTTGACGCCTCCATGACGGCGGTTTTCACGCCGCATACGTCCCAAATCAGGCAGCCGGGCTTGAAGCGATTACGGTGTTCCTGGAGAAAGGCGATGATGCCCGCCGGGTCCTGGCAGAGAATCACCACATCCGCGCCGGGAAGCTCCGCGGCATGGTCAAAGGTGATCCGGTCCGCCGCGTGCCGCGCCGCCGCCTTGTCGTAGGTGGACTGAGAGCGCACCGCCCCCACCACCTCGTAGTCCTCAAAGCCCTGGAGGGCCATGGCCAGAGAACCGCCAATCAGCCCTAAGCCTACCACTAAAATCTTTTTCATAAGCAGGTTCGCCTCACGTTCATGATGTCAAATGTGTATCTGGAAGGTCCCGAACTGGAATACGCCGCTGCCCTGTCTCAGGCCGCCGCTCTGTTCCAGCTGGCGGAACCCGTCCTCCACCGCCCCGATGAGACCAATGGGTACGTCCAGCCGGTGATGCCCGGGCAGCACCCTCTGGACATCGAAACGCCTGACCTTTTGGACCGACTGGAAAAACTGCTCCGGGTCCGTGGTGGGGTAGAACGCGTCCAAACAGCCCTGGTAGAGCAGGTCGCCGGCGTATAGGTATTTTCGTTGTGCCTCATAAAAGCAGCAGTGGCCCGGCGAGTGGCCGGGGGTGTGGACGGCGGTCACCACCCTGCTGCCCAGATTGAAGTGATATCCGTCCTCAAAGACCGCCTGGGGCGGACCTTGGAACACCTGATACCGCTCGGGGTCAAAGCCCTCCGGGAACGAGCAGGGCTTGGCCATCAGGCTTTGCCTGACCGCCTGGGGGGAGAGCGGGAAATGTCCATCCAGCCAGTCCCGCTCCAGGTGGTGAACGGCGGTGTGGTCAAAGCATCGGTGCCCGCCGATGTGGTCCCAGTGGACGTGGGTGGTGATTGCCGTAATGGGGAGGGCGGTCAGACCCCTGACCACGGCCCCGATGTCTGCCACCCCCAGCCCCGTGTCGATGAGCAGGGCCCGTTCCGAGCCCAGCAGCAGGTAGCAGTGGGTTTCCTCCCAATGCTCATATTCGCTGATGGCGAAGGTATCCTGGTCAATTTGCTCTACGGTGAACCAGTCTTCCATATCACAATTCCCTGCCTACGCATTGGGCCACCGCCCGCAGCCTGCCCATGATGGCGTCAAACTGCTCCGGGGTGACGGACTGGGCGCCGTCGCACAGGGCGCAGGCGGGGTTGTTGTGCACCTCGATGATAAGTCCGTCCGCTCCGGCGGCCACCGCCGCCATAGCCATGCGCTCCACCATCCACGCCTTGCCGCAGGCGTGGGAGGGGTCCACCACCACAGGCAGGTGGCTCTGCCGCTTCACCGCCAGCACCGCCGACAGGTCCAGGGTGTTGCGGGTATAGGTCTCGAAGGTGCGGATGCCCCGCTCGCACAGGATTACGTTGGGATTGCCGCCCGCCATGATATACTCCGCGCTCATCAGCCACTCCTCAATGGTGGAGGACAGGCCGCGCTTGAGCAGGATGGGCTTGTTGGTGTGGCCCACTTTTTTCAGCAGGTCAAAGTTCTGCATGTTCCGCGCTCCGATTTGAATCACATCCACGGCCTCCTCAAACAGGGGAAGCTGGTCCGCGCTCATCAGCTCGGACACGATGGGCAGGCCGGTGGCCTTGCGGGCCTCGTCCAACAGGAGCACGCCCTCCACGCCCTTGCCCTGGAAGGCGTAGGGGGAGGTGCGGGGCTTGTAAGCTCCGCCGCGAAGAGCGCCGGCGCCGGAGCTTTGCACAGATTTGGCGACCTCCAGAATCTGCTCCTCGCTCTCCACGGAGCAGGGACCGGCGATCACCGCCAGCTTTTTTCCGCCGATGGACACGCCGCCGCCCATGTCGATGACGGAATCGTCGGGGTGGTATTTTCGGTTGGCCTTTTTGTAGGGTTCACTGACCCGCATGACCCGCTCCACGCCGTCCAGCTGGGAGAGCTGCTCCTGATTCAGCGCGCCCGCGTCGCCTTCCGCGCCCAGGATGGTGGTCTCTGCGCCCTTGGACACCATGACACGTACGCCGCCCGCCTCCATGGCGTGTATGGCGGTTTCCAGCTGTTCGGGGGTGAACTCCCGCTTCATAATGACTACCATTTGAGATTCGCTCCTTTGTGTTCGGTCCCGTCCGAATGAGACGGACCTGTCAGAATGGTTTTGGACATACAAAAAGCGGCCGCCCTCCGGCAGCCGCGCCCAAGCAGAACGGCGGGAACCTTCAAGGGCATGACAAAACGCCGCTATCGCAATAGCGGTAATCACCATACCCATAGTTCCGGCAGCCCATGCGCAGTCCTCCTTTTTGCTTGCTGTGGCTACACTAGCACTTTTAAGCGTAAAAGTCAAGAGGGAAATTAAATGTTTTCCCCCGGCCCTGCCGGGGGAAAACGGGAAGAGGGGAAATGGACGTGGATGGGAAGTGCCCGCCAGACCGAAAACTGAGCGGATATTTCCGTTTGCTGCGGAGGGTCAACAGCGCGGCAAGCTTTATCCCTGTCCGATAGGATAGGCCGGGCAAGACGGTGCTGCTTGTCCAGCATTTAGTAGTATAGCATACTTCCGGAAGTATAGAAATTGACATAATCACCAAAAATATACTCTCGAGATTATACAATACTTACGGAAGTATAGATATAATCTTGATGAATTAAGGCTGGAGGTGCTGTAATTGGGATATACCGAGGCTCAGAGGCAGGCAACCGCCAGATACAATAAAAAGACCTATGACCGCATTGAGATTTTTGTCCGCAAGGGCAGAAAGCAGAGTATCAAAGAGTTTGCCCAAAAGCAGGGGTTGAGCACAAACAAGTTTATCAACCAAGCAATCGACAAAGCGATGGGGGAAAAAGAGGACGCCTGAACAGCCAGGCGTCCTCTTGGGCATTTAGTCCAGCTTGCTCAGCCGGTCCAGCACCGTCAGCGTCCGACACAGGTCCTCGGACACGTTCAGTTCGCCGTTTCCGGTGCCGTTCAGCGCGCCCTTGGCGATCGCTTTTTCCACCGCGTCCCGGTAGTACTCCGGCACATCGGCCAGGTTTTTGAAATAGATCATCTTTTCCTCCTCCTCGCTGTCAGCGTTCATCGCCCGGACCACCTCGGCCCGGAAGTCGTTCATGTTCATCCCGAACCGGGGAAACCAGTGGTAGATGTCTCCATGGTTGGAGGCTGATCCCAGGCGGTAGCCGTCCTGGTGGCAGATGACCACCCCATCCGCCAGCGGGTCCAGACTGTACTGCCGGCACAGCATGGCGGTCAGTTCAGCGGCGGTCTGGTACGCTTGTTGGAAATACACCGGGTCGGCGAGGCCATCCTCGCACATCTCAAAGGAGATGTGGGTGTCATTGGCGCTTTTGCCGCTGGTGCCGGTGCCGGCGTGCCAGCCCCGGTGGTCCCAGGGCAGGGTCTGCACCGCCGCCACCGAACCGTCCGCCAGCTTACCCACGAAGCCGTGGACACAGGCGTTGGTGCCCGGGCGGTTCCAATGATTGGCGTTGGGATTGGTCCCCAGCGCCGCCAGCAGGTTCTCCCGCCCCGGCGTGGCCGCCGTGGGCTGGACGTACCGCCTCAGCATGGGGTTGTCAGCCCCGGTGGAGTGGAGCATCACGCCCTTTGGCTTGATGGTCTCCTTCACTTGATAACAGTCGTTTTCCGTCAGGATGCATTTGAGCAGCTTCATGCCGCACCGCTTCCTTTCTGCGCCGTTCTCTCCAGCTGGGTGCCGAAGTAGAAGGCGATAATGACGGTGTACACCGTCATGAAATCTTGGCTGACCTGTCCCCGCAGGGCCATCACTGCGAACACCACCGTCAGCGTCAGTGTAACCAGCGACTTGACGCACAGCAGCCGGGTCAGCCGGTTGGCCAATACCTCTTTCATCCAATTCTCCTTTTTCCTGTTTTTGGGCGGGATCTGTCAAAGGCAGAGCGTCCCATCCAGGGCTATGCGCGCTCCATGGCCCTGGTGTCTGTCCAATCTCCGGTCAATGTCAAAAATTCCGTCCTAACGGGTGAAAAGAAACAAAAAAAGAATTGCCTATTTGCGTGCAATTGTGTATAATATGAATTACCGGGAGCAATGCTCCCAAGCGAAAGGAGCTGAGCACATGAAGTTCACGTTCACAGACAAAAAGGTCAACCTGCCCAAATCGCTGCACAACTATGCCGAGAAGAAGGTAGGCAAGCTGGACCGTTACTTCAAGAATGAGGCGGAGGCCAATCTGGTCTTCTCTGTGGAGAAGGACCGGAACAAGGTGGAGCTTACCATCCGTTCCGGCAGCACCATCCTGCGCGTGGCGGAGAGCACGTCCGACATGTTCGCCTCCGTGGATGCGGCGGTTACCTCCATGGAGCGGCAGCTGCGCAAGCACAAGACCCGGCTGGAGAAGCGCCTGCGCCAGGGCGCGTTTACTCCCCCTGCCGACGCGGTGGAGGAGACCTCCTTTGTGCCCGACGTGGAGGAGGGCGAGTTCCACATCGTGCGCACCAAGAAGTTCCCCATCAAGCCCATGACGGTGGATGAGGCCATTCTTCAAATGGACCTGCTGGGCCACAACTTTTTTGCCTTCAAGGATGAGGACGGCGGCGCGTTTGCCGTGGTCTACCGCCGTAACGACGGCGGCTACGGCCTCATTGAGGACGAGGGCTGAACCGGGCTTGTGTGATTGATAGAAACAGGTAAGCGGCGGGCGGCAAGAGAACTTCTCTTGCCGCCCGCCGTGCGTTTTGGCTGCGTTCAGGTGAGATAGTTGACCGCCAGGATGACCGCACCCAGCACCGCCAGCACCACACCGGTGGCACGATTCAGCACGATGGGGCTGGCTTTGTTGGCAAACCGGGCCGCGATCCGAGCCCAAAGGAGGGTGGAGGCCACGCAGAACAACAGAACCCACAGATCGGGCATGCCGCCGATGGCGAAATGGCTTACCGATCCGGTAAAGGCCGTGAAGGCCATGATGAACACGCTAGTGCCCACGGCTGTTTTCAGCTCGTACCCCAGCACGGAGGTGAGGATCAGCAGCATCATCATGCCGCCGCCGGCGCCCACAAAGCCGCAGATGAAGCCGATCATGACCCCGCACACAATGGACTGGATGATCCGCTTTTTGGGGTCTGCCGCCTGCATGGATTCCTTGGTGGTCATGACAGGCTTGATGATGAACTTGATGCCCAGCAGCAGGGTCATGAAGGTGGAAAAGCCGCCCATTGCGGTGGACGGTACCAGGCTGGACACCCAGCTGCCCACCAGAGTGAAGCACAACACGGCGGCCATCATCACAAGGCCGTTTTTCACGTCCAGGTTCTTATTTTTGCCGTAAGTATAGGCGGAGACGGCGCTGGCCAATACGTCGCTGGCCAGGGCGATGCCCACCGCTTCGTAGGGTTCCATGTGCAGGAAGGTGATGAGCATAGGGCTGATGACGGCGGCGGCGCTCATGCCCGCAAAGCCGGTGCCCAGGCCCGCGCCGATGCCGGCGGCAAAGCAGATGAAGAAGGTAATCAGCATGGAATAACCTCACTTTTTTATGGTGTCCCGGATATTCCGGGCGATTTTTTCGGAAATGGTCTCCAAAACCTGCTCCTCCTCTGGGGAAAAGCCCCGGCGCATGGCCTGGAAGAAGGAGCGCTGAGCGGTCTGCCCATCCAGCAGGAGGGGGGCGGCGGCGGGCAGAGGGGTGAGCAGCAGCGTTTTTCGATTGCCTTTTGGGTGCTCGGCGGACAGCAGCCCCCTGCGCTGGAGCGCGTGAACCGCTGCTGAAACGTGGGATTTGGTCCACTGACGCAGGCGGACCGCCTCTGCCGCCGTATTGTGGGTGGGATTGTTGGCGAAAAAGAGCAGCAGGTCCAGCTCCATCCGGGTCAGCTTCCACCGTTGGGCCACCGGGTCCAGGGCCTGATCGTAGGCTCCTTTGAACAGCAGCACATTGTCCCAGAATGCCTCGGTCACGATACGGCCCCCTTTTTTGTTCTTTTTTGAACTATTTGAATTATAGCGGGAAACATGAAGCTTGTCAAGAGGGGGCGAAAAGAGGAGGTCCGGCAAATGGAATAAAAAGGCGCTTGACAAGAAGGAGAGCATTGGATATAATGGTTGCCAAGCAAAAGGCGTTGATGGGAAGAAGATGCGGTTTCCCCTCGCTCAGAGAGCCGGTGGTCGGTGCGAACCGGTGCGAGATACCGCGTGGATACTGGCCCCGGAGCCGCCGGTCTGAACCGTGAGTAGGGCCGGACGGGTGATCCCGTTACAGGTCGCGGCCTTGCTAGAGGCCAGGAGCGCGCATTGGGTGACCGTGCGCGGAATTAGGGTGGTACCGCGTAGTATTTTATTACGCCCCTGACGGCACGTCGGGGGCGTTTTCATATTCCCCCGGAAATTTCCAAAGGAGGAAACGACCATGAGCTTGAAACCCGGATTTGAAAAGTACATTCCCTTTACACCGCAGCCGATTGAGGGCCGCACCTGGCCGGACAAGGTGATCACCAAGGCCCCGGTGTGGTGCTCCGTGGACCTGCGGGACGGCAACCAGGCCCTCATCGACCCGATGAACCTGGAGGAAAAGCTGGAGTACTTCCACACGCTGGTGGACATCGGCGTGAAGGAGATCGAGATCGGCTTCCCCTCCGCGTCGGAGACGGAGTACGAAATCTGCCGGGAGCTGATCGAGGGCAATCATATCCCCGACGATGTGACCATTCAGGTGCTGGTCCAGGCCAGAGAGCACCTGATCCGCAAGACCTTTGAGGCCATCAAGGGGGCCAAGAATGTCATTTTGCATTTCTACAACTCCACCTCCACCCTTCAGCGCAAGGTGGTGTTCCATATGGACTGCGCTGGCATTACCAAGATTGCCACAGACGCGGCGGACCTGATCTATGAGATGGCCCAGCCGGTGATTGCGGAGGGTATGAATCTGCGGTATGAATACTCCCCGGAGTCGTTCATGGGCACCGAGATGGACTACGCCGTGGAGATCTGCGCGGCGGTGCTGGACCACCTTCACGCCACGGCGAGGCAGCCCGTGATCCTGAACCTGCCCACCACGGTGGAGAACTGCATGCCCAACCAGTTTGCCGACATGCTGGAGTATTTTGTCCGCAGCCTTCCCGGCCGGGAGCGGGCCGTCATCTCCCTGCATCCCCACAACGACCGGGGCACCGGCGTGGCCACCACCGAGATGGGCCTGCTGGCCGGGGCGGAGCGGGTGGAGGCCACCCTCTTCGGCAACGGTGAGCGCACCGGCAACGTGGATATGGTCACTCTGGCCATGAACATGTGGACCCAGGGGGTGGACCCTGAGCTGGATTTCCATGACATCAATAAGGTCCGGGACATGTACGAGCGCTGCACCAAAATGAAGGTAGGGGAGCGCCAGCCCTACGTGGGTCAGCTGGTGTTCACTGCCTTCTCCGGCAGCCACCAGGACGCCATCAACAAGGGCGTGCACTACATGCAGGAGAGCGGCACCGATATGTGGGAGGTGCCCTACCTGCCCATCGACCCCGCCGACGTGGGGCGGCAGTACGAGCCCATCATCCGCATCAACTCCCAGTCCGGCAAGGGCGGCGCGGCCTTCGTCATGATGCAGAGCTTTGGCTACGACCTGCCCAAGGCCATGCACGCCGAGTTTGGCACGGTGGTGCAGAAGGAATCCGACCGGGTGGGCAAGGAGCTGAAGCCGGACCAGATTTTCGCCCTGTTTGACCACGAATACCTGTCCGTGCCCAAGACCTACCAGTTGGAGCGCCACTCTTTCCAGGAGGATGCCCGTCACGGCGACGCCAGCTGGGTGGCCTTTGACGGCGAAGTGGGCTACAAGGGCAGGGCGATGATGGCCCACGGCGAGGGCAACGGCCCCATCGACGCCTTCTTCAACGCCCTCCACGACCTGCCCGAAGGGCACATTGAGGGCTACCAGTTTGTGGACTACAAGGAGCACGCCATTTCCACCGGTTCAGACACCCAGGCGGTATGTTATATCCACCTGAAAAACCCCGAAGGGAAGGACGTGTTCGGCGTGGGCAAGAGTCACAACATCAACCGGGCGTCTTTGAGGGCAATCCTCTGCGCAATCAACCGCTCCATTTATAACAAACAGTAAAATCTGCGCGCAAAAAGAGCAGTCCCACCGGAACACGGCGGGACTGCTTTTCTCATTTCTTGAACAGATTCCCCAGCCCCTTAACCACGTCGCCCACGTTGTCGGAGGTCAGCTTGGCCTTGACCCCGGCCACTACGCTGTCGATCTGGTCGGTGGGAATGTCGATGCCGGTGAGCTTCTTCAGCGCGCCTGCGGGATCGCTGAGGAACTGCTTTTGCAGGGCCTCATCGCTTTTCAGCTTGGCCACGATGTCCTCAATGATCTTTTTGATGTCCATGGTAGTCCCTCCTCTCCTGATTTTGTCCATTTTACAGGAATTTTCTCAACTTGTCAATTTTGTCTTGCAGGTTTGTGCAGGAATAGCTATAATAGGGGTAAATTTTTTGAAAGTTGGGATGTCATGAAAAAAGCGGCGTTTATCGGTGTGGGAAATATGGGCGGAGCCCTGGCCCGTGCGGCCTGCCGGGCGGTGGGCCCGGACCAGGTGGTGCTGTTCAACCGCACGCCGGAAAAAGCCCAGGCTCTGGCGGAAGAACTGGGTTGCACCGTGGTGGACAGCGCTTCCGACGCGGCCTGGTCGGCGGAGTGCCTTTTCCTGGGGGTGAAACCCAATGGGATACCGCCTCTGCTGGAGGAGCTTGCGCCTCAGATCCGGGACCGGCACCGGGTGGGTGAGGATAAAGTGATAGTGTCCATGGCGGCAGGGCTGCTCATCAAGGATATGCGGCCCCATCTGGCGGGAGCGGGTTACTATGTGCCGGTCATTCGGATCATGCCCAATACCTGCGTGGCCGTCGGGAAGGGCATGACCGCCCTGTGCGCTGGAGAGCCGGAGGAGGCCTATATCCAGAGCGTGGAGGAGATTTTGTCCGCCACAGGCAGAGTGGAGCGGATCAGTGAGGCCCTGATGGAGCAGTTCTCCGCCGTGGCGGGGTGCGGTCCGGCCTTTATCTACCCCTATATTGAGGCGCTGGCGGACGGCGGCGTGATGACCGGCCTGCCCCGCGGGCAGGCGCTGGAGTACGCCGCCCAGATGGTGCTGGGCGCGGCCGCCATGGTGCTGGAGAGCGGGAAGCACCCGGAACAGCTCAAGGACGAGGTGTGCTCTCCCGGAGGGTCCACCATCGCCGGGGTGGCGGAGCTGGAACGGGGCGGGCTGCGCTCCGCCGCCATCAACGCGGTGCTGGCCGCATACAAGCGCGGCACAGAGCTGGGAAAGTGAGGCAAAAAGGTCCGGACGCATCGCGTCCGGACCTTTCTTTTCAGTTATTCGTCCCAGTTGTGCCAGATATTCTGAATATCGTCGTTGTCCTCCATGGTGTCGATGAGCTTTTCCATGTTTTTGATGTCCTTCTCATCAGACAGGGTGACGTAGTTCTGAGGCACCATCTCCACCTTGGCGGAGGCAAACACGTAGCCCTTCTCCTCCATAGCGGCCACCACGGCGGCGAAGACGTCCGGATCGGTGTAGACGGTGAAGCAGTCCTCGTCGGCCTCGAAGTCCACCGCGCCGCAGTCCAGAGCGTCCATCATGGACACTTCCTCGTCCAAATCTTCGCGCTCGATGACCAGCACGCCCTTCTGGTCAAAGGACCAGGACACGCAGCCCGTGGCCCCCAGGTTGCCGCCGAACTTGTCAAAATAGTGGCGCACGTCGGAGGCGGTGCGGTTGCGGTTGTCGGTCAGCGTCTCCACGATGACCGCCACGCCGCCGGGGCCGTACCCCTCGTAGGTGATGGCCTCGTAGTCGTTGGCGTTGCCGGAGCCGACGGCCTTGTCAATGGTGCGCTTGATGTTGTCGTTGGGCATGTTGGCGGCCCGGGCCTTGGCGATGACGGTGGCCAGGCGGGAGTTGTTGTTGGGGTCGCCGGAGCCGCCGGTCTTGACGGCCACGATGATCTCGCGGGCGATCTTGGTGAAAGCCTGGGAGCGCTTAGCGTCCGCCGCGCCCTTGGTCTTTTGAATGTTATGCCACTTGGAATGTCCTGACATGGATATCGTTCCCTTCATTGTGAGGTGTAAGCCCGATGGGCGGAAAATTCACCCAACAATATAGCACACTTTAGTGTAAATTTCAAGTGCAGGCGGCCTATTTTCGGTAAGGTGTTTTGATATTGGTCAACCCCACAAGATAATCTACGCTGGTTTGATAAAACAGCGCTAATTTGACTGCGGCTTCTAGGGGAAGGTCACGTTCTCCGCGTTCATATTTGGAATACAGGGACTGATCGCGCATCAAATATTGTGCAATTTCTTTTTGCGTCAGGTCTGTATCTTCTCTTAAATCGCGAATTCTCAAATCCATTTTCATCACCAGCAATAGGATAGCCCAGTGTAAATTAGCCTATTGAATTTTTGGATAAATAGTCCTAAAGTAAAGAGGGTGATAGAAATGGCAAATTATATAGATCTCTACTTGAAAATAGTTCGCGCGTCAGAATCAGCGATCCGTACGCTGATTGCCGCTCAACAGGAGTGTGAGGAGCTTTATATTACCTCACAGGAAACGGAGTCAAAAAAAGAAACGATTTCTGTCATGGAAAAAGCCAGCGGCGAATAAAAGGAAAAAACCTGTACCCATTTTCGCACATGGGCACAGGTTTTTTACACAATGGCTGTCGGGCGGAAGCTTGATTATCCCTCCCCGTCTGTCAGCGGGCTAAAGTTCTTTTTGGTTACTTTTTCTTACAAGAAAAAGTAACTCAGGGCTTGCCAAGGAGGGCAAACATGTTCTTCTTATATGCCTCCACGCCGGGCTGGTTAAAGGGATTTACCCCCAGCACATGCCCGCTGATGCCGCAGGACAGCTCAAAGAAATAGAACAGTTCGCCCAGATCGCGCACGTCCATCTTGTCCATCCGGATGACGATGGAGGGCGCGCCGCCGTCCTTGTGGGCCGCCAGAGTGCCCTGGAACGCCATCTCCCGAACAAAGCTCAGCGGCTTGCCCGCCAGATAGTTCAAATTGTCCCCGTTGTCGTCGCTGTAGGGAATAGCAATGTCACAGCCGGTATCGTCCACATAGATGACCGTCTCAAACAAATGCCGCTCGCCGTCCTGAATATACTGCCCCAGAGAGTGCAGATCGGTGGTGAACTGGGCGGAGGCGGGGAAAATGCCCTTGCCGTCCTTGCCCTCGGACTCGCCAAACAGCTGCTTCAGCCACTCGCCCACAAAAGAATAAGAGGGCTCGTAATTGCAGAACAGCTCAATCTTCTTGCCCTGGCGGTACAGCAGGTTCCGGGCGGCCACATACTGCCACACGGGATTGGACATATCCCGCTTGTCAAAGGCGTTCATCGCGTCCCGGGCGCCGCCCATCAGCGCGTCAATGTCCACACCCGCCGCTGCGATGGGCAGCAGGCCCACGGCGGACAGCACGGAGAACCGTCCACCCACATCGTCAGGCACCACAAACGTCTCCCAGCCGTTGGAATCGGCCAGGGTCTTGAGCGCCCCGCGGGCCTTATCGGTGGTGGCGTAAATGCGCTTGTCCGCGTCCTTGCCGTACTGCTTTACCAGCATGTCCCGGAACACCCGGAAGGCCACGGCGGGCTCAGTGGTGCCGCCGGACTTGGAGATGACGTTGATGGACCAGTCCCGGTCGTCCAGCCTGCGGATCACCGCGTCCAACTGGTTGGGGCTGAGAGAGCAGCCCACAAAGCAGATCTCCGGCCCGTCGGAGGGGAACACCTCCAGCGCGGCCCGGGCACCCAGATAGGACCCGCCAATGCCGATGACCACCAGCACCTGGGAGTCCTGGCGGATCTTGGCGGCGGCCTTCTGGATGCGGGCGAACTCGTCCTTGTCATAGTTCTCAGGCAGACGCACCCAGCCCACAAAGTCGGAGCCGGGGGCGGCGGGATCGTACAGCTTGGCATGGGCGGCCTCCACCTCGGGGGCCATGGCGTTGATCTGATCCTGGGAAACTACGCCTTCCAGGTTGGACAGGTCAAGCTTGAGCATACAGAATCACTCCTCATCAATTTCATAATATTCTGCCCCATACCGAGGGCAGCATGCGCTTTATTCCGTGAAAAACAGGGCCGCGCCGCCGTAAATGCCTGCGTTGTTGCCCAGCTGCGCCAGAGCAAACCGGGTCTCGGCGCAGGAGGAGAAGGCAAAAGCTTTGAACGCGGCCTTCACCGGGTCCAGCAAGGCGCTGCCCGCGGCGGATACGCCGCCTCCCAGCAGAATCATCTCCGGGTTGACCACGCAGCTGATGGCGGCGGAGGCATATCCCAGAGCGGCGGAGGACTCCGCCACCACGGCCACGGCGTTCTTGTCCCCGGCGGCAGCGGCGTCGTACACGTCCTTGGCGGTGACCTTATCCATTTCCTTGAAGGGAGAGAATTGCTTGGCCGCCCGGATAATGCCGGTGGCGGAGGCGGTGACCTCCAGGCAGCCCTTCCGGCCGCAGCCGCACTGCCAGTCGGTGTGGAAGGGGACGGGCATATGGCCCACCTCTCCGCCCGCGCCGGTGGAGCCGGCAATGATCTTGCCGTCGCAGATAATGCCGCCGCCGATGCCGGTGCCCACGGTGAGCATCACCAGATTGCGGCAGCCCTTGCCCGCGCCCTGCCACTGCTCCCCCAGAGCGGCCAGATTGGCGTCGTTGGCCACCCGGACGGGCACATTGGCCCTGCTGGACAGCTCCTGGGCCACGTTCACGTTCTCCCAGCCCAGATTGGCACAGTGGATCACCGTGGATTGCTCTACAATGGGGCCGGGCACGCCCACTCCCGCGCCCACGCACTGGCAGTCGGGGAACGCGGTCATCACCTGACGCATATGGTCCGCGATGTCGTCAAAGGTGGCGTGCAGGTCCCGGAAGCTGGGGAATTCTCGCTTGTCCAGCAATTCGCCCTCCCGGCTCACCAGACCCAGCTTGACGGTGGTGCCGCCGATGTCCACACCGAAGCACACCTGTTTCATGCTCCAGACCTCCTCATTCTGATGTAGCCGCCCAGCCCGGGCGGTTTATTTCGTGTGCCAGATATTCTTGGCATACTCCTCCACAGCGCGGTCGGCGGAGAAGAAGCCGGCCTTGGCGATGTTCACCAGGGACATCTTGTTGAACCGGGTCTTGTCGCCGTAGATGGCGGACACATCCCGCTGAGCCCGGACGTAGTCATGGAAATCGGCCAGACACATATAGGGGTCGGCGGGGCCCTTGTGGTTGGTGGTGAGGGAGCGCACAATGTCGTCGAAGTGCATCCCGCAGATGCCGCCCATGAGCATATCCATGACGGCCTTCAGCTCCGGGTCGCTGCGCACGTAGTCCAAGGGGTTATAGCCCCGCTGCCACAGCTCGTTGACCTCCGGAGTCTTGAGGCCGAAGAGCACAATGTTGTCGTCGCCCACCTGCTCGTGAATCTCCACGTTGGCGCCGTCCAGGGTGCCCAGGGTCACCGCGCCGTTGATCATCAGCTTCATGTTGCCGGTGCCGCTGGCCTCCTTGCCCGCGATGGAAATCTGCTCGGAAATCTCTGCGGCCGGAATAATGATCTCTGCCAGGGAGACATTGTAGTCCTCCATGAACACGACTTTCAGCTTGTCCTGGGCGTCCGGATCGTGATTGATGAGGTTGGACACGGCCACAATGAGCTGGATGGTCTGCTTGGCCATGATATAGCCCGCAGAGGCCTTGGCGGCGAAGATGAAGGTGCGGGGCTGGAAGGGGGCGTGGGGATTGGCCTTGATCTCCAGGTACATGTGGAGGATCTGGAGCACGTTGAGCAGCTGGCGCTTGTACTCATGCAGACGCTTGATCTGTACGTCGAACAGAGAGCTGGGGTCTACCACGATGCCGTTGCGTTTGAGGATCAGGTCGGCCAGACGCTTTTTGTTGTCCAGCTTGATGTCCTGAAGCTGCTGGAGCACCTTGGCGTCGCCCTTGAACTTGAGCAGCTTCTCCAGCTGGGTGGAGTCGGAGACGAAGCCGTCGCCAATGAGGTCCTTGAGCAGCTTGGTCAGCTCCGGGTTGGACTGGCACAGCCAGCGGCGGTAGGCAATGCCGTTTGTGACGTTGCAGAAGTGATCCGGCTCCATCTGGTAGTAGTCCCGGAAAATGGAGTTGGTCAAAATCTCGGAGTGGAGCTTGGACACGCCGTTGACCTTGTGGCAGGCGGTCAGGCACAGGTTGGCCATGCGGATCTCGTTTCGGCTGATGACGGCCATATACTCGATCTTGCCCATGTCGTTGCCATAGTAACCGTGAAGATCCACCCGCAGGCGGCGGTCGATCTCCTGGACGATCTGATACACCCGGGGCAGCAGCTGCTGGAACAGATCCACGTTCCAGCGCTCCAGCGCCTCGCTCATGACGGTGTGGTTGGTGTAGGACAGGGTGCGGCAGGTGATGTCCCACGCCTTGTCCCAGCTGTAGTTGTGCTCATCCACCAGCAGGCGCATCAGCTCGGGCACGCACAGAGCGGGATGAGTGTCGTTGATGTGGATCGAGACCTTATCAGGCAGATTATCCAGGGTTTTGTTGTCCCGCAGGTGCTTCTTCAGGATGGTCTGCACGGAGGCCGATACCAGCAGATACTGCTGGCGCAGCCGCAGCCGCTTTCCCTCGATGTGGTCGTCGGCGGGGTAGAGCACCTTGGAGATGACCTCGGCCATGGTGTCGCCCTCCAGAGCCTTGGCATAGTCGCCCCGGGAGAAAGCGGACATATCGAAGCTGTTGGGGGACTTGGCGGACCACAGCACCAGGGGATTCACCGCCTTGCTGTTGTGGCCGGAGATATACATCTCGTTGGGCACGGCCATGACGGACTGGAAGTCCAGGTGCTTGACCCGGTACTTGCCGCCGTCCTCCCAGCCGTGGACGCTGCCGCCGAAGCGGACTTCAACGGCCTCGCTCTCGTGGGGTACCAGCCACACGTCGCCCATGTTCAGCCAGTCGTCGGGGAACTCCACCTGCCAGCCGTCCACGATCTTCTGCTTGAAGATGCCGAACTCGTAGCGGATGGAGTAGCCCGTCATGGGCAGGTCCAGGCTGGAGGCGGAGTCCAGATAGCAGGAGGCCAGACGGCCCAGGCCGCCGTTGCCCAGACCCGCGTCGGGCTCCATCTCGTACAGGTCGTGAATGTCCACGCCGCACTTCTCCAAAGCCTTGGTGAACACGTCCTCCAGGCCCAGATTATACAGATTGTTACGCAGGGAGGTGCCCACCAGGAACTCCATGGACATATAGTACACCTGCTTGCCCTTGTTCTTCTGATAGAACTCGGCGCTCCTGCTGGCCAGCATTCCGTTGACCACATAGCAGAGCGCGCGGTACACCTGCTGGGGAGACGCGGTGTCCATAGAGCAGCCGTAGCGCACCAGCAGCATTTCGTCCAACTGTTTGATAATTTGTTTCTGATCCATATGATATACAAACTCCTTACTTGACCGGCGAAAGGCCGGAGAATGGATGGAAAAAGTGAGCACAGCCCGCTCCCGCGGACTGTGCTCACACAGGACGCGATGATACGCCCTGTTATTATACCATAAAAGCAGGAGTTGTGCACGAAAAATTTTCAAAATTTCCCGCTTTTGCGGAAAAAGGGAAAATCAGCACAGAACACCAAAGAATCAGCGATTTCAACCAACTAAAGAGTTGAAAATGTCCCAATATTCCTGCACGGAGCGCTTCCAGGAGCTGTCGTAGGCCATGACACTCTTCTGCAGCGCGGTCCAATGCTCCTTGTCATGGAACAGGCCCTCGCCGCGGCGGACGGCGTCCAGCATGTCGTGGGCGTTGTAGCTCTTGAAGGTGAAGCCGTTGCCCTCACCGGTCTGGATGTTGTAGGCGGGAACGGTGTCGAACAGCCCGCCGGTCTCCCGGACGATGGGGATGGTGCCGTAGCGCATGGCAATGAGCTGGGTCAGGCCGCAGGGTTCCTGCTTGGAGGGCATGAGGACCAGGTCAGCTCCGGCGTACGCCTGATGGGCCAGGGTGTTGTCGAACACAATGTTGGCGGACATCTTGTGGGGGAAGTTGGCGGCATAGGAGCGGAACATATCCTCATACTGCCGCTCGCCGGTGCCGATGATGACCAGCTGGAGGTCGTCCCACATCAAATCGTCCATAACGGCCTGGACCAGATCCACGCCCTTGTGGCCCACCAGACGGGTAATCATGATGACCATGGGCACCTCATCCCGGACGGCCAGACCCAGCCGCTCCTGGAGGAACCTCTTGTTTTCTGCCTTCTTCTCCAGGGTGTCGGCGGTGAAGTTGGCGTAGATGAGGAGGTCGGCTTCGGCGCTGAACACCTCGGTGTCGATGCCGTTGACCACGCCGCTGAGCTTGTAGGCGTGCTGGCGCAGCACGTCGTGCAGGCCGTGGGCATAGTAGGGGTCCTGGATCTCATAGGCGTAGGTCCGGGACACGGTGCTCACCCGGTCGGCGGTGTGGATGGCGGCTTTCATCAGGTTGGTGCAGGTATCGAAGTGCATGGTGGGCTTCCAGTTCTCGGGCAGGCCCAGCACCTCGTCCACAAACGCGTCGGGGAAACGGCCCTGATACTCCATATTGTGGATGGTGAACAGGGTTTTGATGGGCTGATACTTTTCCAGGCCCATGTAGAAGGCCCGCAGGAACACCGGCACCAGGGCGGTCTGCCAGTCGTTGGCGTGGATCACGTCGGGATACCAGTCCAGGTACTCCAGGGACTCCAGAATGGCCTTGGAGTAGAAGGCGAAGCGCTCGCCGTCGTCATAATGGCCGTAGCAACCGTCACGATAGAAGTAGTATTCGTTGTCGATGAAATAATACTGGAGCTTCTTCTTTTTGCTCACCGCCCGGAACAGCCCGCAGTACACGTTGCGCCAGGACAGGGGAACGGTGAAGTTGGTGATATACTCAATTTCGAACTCCGGATTGTCCTTGATGGCCTTATAGTAGGGGATAAAGACATAGACCTCGGTGTTGGGGGACTCGGCCAGAGCCTTGGGAAGCGCGGCGGCGACGTCGCCCAGGCCGCCGGTCTTGATAAAAGGCGCGGCCTCGCTGGTGGCTAATAAGATCTTCATACGGTTACTCCTTTACGAATGACAACAGGATTGGAATCCAGGCCCTTGAGCTGGGCGCCGTCGCTGATGGTGACCCACTTGTCCACAATGACGTTTTCCAGGCTGGCGCCCTCGCCCACCACGCTGCCCTGCATGATGACACAGTTCTTGATCCTGGCGCCTTTGCCGATTTTCACGCCGCGGGAAAGCACGCTGTTCTCCACGCTGCCGTCCACAAAGCAGCCGTCGGCGATGACGGCGCGCTCCACCTGACACTCCAGTCCGTAGTAGGCGGGGACCTCGTCGGTAACGCGGGTATGGATGGGCCGGTCGCCCCGGAACAGGGCGGCGGACACGTCATCATCCAGGATGGCCAGACTGCTTTGGAAGTATTCGTTCACGTCCCGGATGCGCAGCACGGTGGTGTCCACCTCGTAGAGGTTGATGGACAGGCGGCCCCGGTTGAATTCATGCTGAACAAAGTCCCGCAGGAAGTCGTAGATGCCCCGGGAGGTATAATCCCGGATGACGTTGATGAGGAATTCCCGGGAGATGATCATGTTGCCCATGCTGGCGTACTCGCCGGGCTTGGCGGGGCAGTCCAGAGCGTAGGAGGTCACCCGGCGGGCGGAGTCCGCGTTCATGACGGAGGCGCAGTGAATGGGAGAAGCCTGGGTCTCCTTGGTGGCCAGCATGGTGATGTCGCAGCCGCTGGCGATGTGATCCTCCAGGGCGGTGCGATAGTCGATGTTGCACACCACGTAGGCGTCGGCCAGCAGGACATAGGGGGTGGTGGAGATGGTCTCCAGATAGTCCAGGGCGTTGCGCAGCTCGTCCAGTTTGCCCCGGCTGCCGCTGGAATCGGAGTCCTTGGTGGCGAAGGGGGGCAGCAGCTGGAGGCCGCCGTTCTTGCGGTTCAGGTCCCACTCCTGGCTGTTGCTCAGGTGGTCCATCAGGGAGTGGTAGTGCTGCTTGACCAGCACGCCCACGTTGAGGATGCCGGAGTTGACCATATTGGACAGCGCGAAGTCCACCAGGCGGTAACGTCCGCCGAAGGGGATGGCGGCCATGTTCCGGTCCTGAGTGAAGGAGTTCAGCGCGTCGGAGTACAGATCAGAAAAGATAATACCAGTCATTTTCATGGTGGACACCCCCTTAAACAATTTCCTTGGGCTTGACGATGGAACCGGCCGCAATGGTCCTCTGATGGCCCACCACGGCGATGCCCCAGTCCGCGTTAAGGTAGTTCTCGGGGCGCTCGCCGATCTTGGCCCCCTCCTCCACCACGCACTGCTCGCCTACGATGCAGTAGCTCACGTTGGCGCCCTTGCGGATGGTGGTGCCGGGCATGATCACAGCCCCGGTGACCACGGCGCCCTCCTCAATCTCACAGCCGGTATACAGCACGGAGTGCTCCACGCTGCCCCGGATGGTGCAGCCCTCGGCCACGAAGGAGTTGGTGACCTTGGCGCCGCTGCCCATGCGGGTGGCGGGCTGGGAGTAGTTCCGGGCGAAGATGCGGAAGCTGGGGTCGCGCATGTTGATGGGGTCGCTGGGGTCCAGCAGGTCCATGTTGGCGTCCCACAGGGAATCCAGGGTGCCCACGTCTTTCCAGTAGCCCTCGAAGGAGTAGGCGTACATGGGGCGGCCGTCCTTCAGGAAGTTGGGGATTATGTTTTTGCCGAAATCGTTCTCAGAGCTGGGGTCGGCCTCGTCGGCGATGAGATACTCCCGCAGGGTGGCCCAGGTGAAGATGTAGATGCCCATGGAGGCCAGATTGCTCTTGGGCTGCTTGGGCTTTTCCTCGAAGTCGGTGACTGCGCCGTTCTCGTCGGTGCTCATGATGCCCATGCGGGTGGCCTCCTCCATGCTGACGGGCATAACGGCGATGGTGCATTCGGCCCCCTTCTCCTTGTGGTACTGGAGCATCTTGTTGTAGTCCATCTTATAGATGTGGTCGCCGCCCAGGACGGCCACATACTCGGGGTTATAGCGGTCCACGAAGGCGATGTTCTGGTAGATGGCGTTGGCGGTGCCCTTATACCAGGACTCGGTCTTGGACTGGGTGTAGGGCGGCAGGACGTGGGCCCCGCCCCAGTTGCGGTTCAGGTCCCAGGGCTGACCGTTGCCGATATAGTCATTCAGCTCCAGGGGCTGGTACTGGGTCAGCACGCCCACGGTGTCGATGCCGGAGTTGACGCAGTTGGACAGCGGGAAATCGATGATGCGGTACTTGCCGCCGAAGGGCACCGCCGGCTTGGCGGTGTCCTGAGTCAGCACGTACAGGCGGCTGCCCTGGCCACCGGCCAGGAGCATGGCGATACACTCTTTTTTACGCTGGAACAAGTTGAACTCCCCCTCAATTAGTTTTCACTCTCAGACTTTTTCGCCCGGGGCTTACGGGCGGGCTTGGGTTTATCCTCTGCGGCGTCCGCTTTTTTTGCTCGGGGTTTACGTTTGGGTTTTGGCTCCTCCGCGGCCTCGGCCTTTACAGGCTCAGCCTCCGCGGCGGCCTGTTCGGCCTTGGGCTTCCGGCCCGGCTTTTTCCTGGGCGCGGGCTCGGCGGCAGGAGCGTCCGGCGTTTCGGCGGAATCCGTTTTTTTGCGGCTCTTGCGGGCGGCCTTGGCCGCTTTTTTTGTCTTGGGAATCCCATCGGCGGTCTCGTCCTTGGCGTCGCGGGCGGTGGCCCTGCGCTCATAGAACACGGTGGACATGGGGGGCAGGGTGAGGGATACGGAGTATTTCAGCCCGTGCTGCTCCTCCTTCCTGGCCTTGACGGGGACCAGCTCAGTGCCGCTGCCGCCGTACTTCACGTCGTCGCTGGACATCACGGGGACATAGGTGCCGGCCTTGGGCACCCCAATCCTGTAATCACTGCGCTCCACGGGGCAGAAGTTACAGACCACAATGACCTCTTTCCCCTTGTCGTCGATGCGGCGGAAGGAGATGACGCTCTGCTGCCAGTCGTCGCAGGAGATCCACTGGAAGCCCTCCCAGTTGGTGTCGTTGCTCCACAGGGCGGGGTGGTCCAGATAGTAGTGGTTCAAATCCCGGACGTAGGACTGCATCTGACGGTGCTTGTCGTAGTCCAGCAGCAGCCAGTCCAGCTCTTTTTTCTCGTCCCACTCAATAAACTGGGCGAACTCGCCGCCCATGAACAGCAGCTTCTTGCCCGGATGGGTCATCATATAGCCGTAGAAAGCCCGCAGACTCTGGAACTTCTCGCCGTACTCGCCGGGCATCTTGTTCACCAGGGAGCATTTGCCGTGGACCACCTCGTCGTGGGACAGGGGGAGTACAAAGTTCTCAGAGAAGGCGTAGGTGAGGGAGAAGGTCAGGTTGTTGTGCTTGCCCTTGCGGAACAGTGGGTCGGTAGACATATAATCGATCATGTCGTGCATCCAGCCCATGTTCCACTTGAAGTTGAAGCCCAGGCCGCCGTCATACCCCGGCTTGGTGACCATGGGGAAGGCGGTGGACTCCTCGGCGCACATGATGGCGGAGGGATCGAAGGTGAGGGCGGCGGTGTTCATGTCCCGCAGGAACTGCACCGCTTCCAGATTGATGTTGCCGCCGTCCTTGTTGGGCCGCCACTCGCCGCCCCGGCGGCCGTAATCCAGGTACAGCATGGAGGCCACCGCGTCCACCCGAATGCCGTCGATGTGGAACTTGTCCAGCCAGTAGACCACGTTGGAGATCAGGAAAGAGCGCACCTCATGCCGGCCGTAATCAAAGATGCGGGTGCCCCAGTCGGGATGCTCCCGGCGCAGGGGATCGGCGGGCTCATAGCAGTAGCCGCCGTCAAACTCGAACAGGCCGCACTCATCTCTGGGGAAGTGCGCGCCCACCCAGTCGATGATGACGCCGATGCCCTCGTTGTGGCACATGTCCACGAATTTCATGAAATCGTGGGGGGGGCCGTACCGGGAGGTGGGCGCGTAATAACCGGTGACCTGATAGCCCCAGGAGGGGTCGTACGGGTACTCGCTGACGGGCAGCAGCTCCACATGGGTGTAGCCCATGTCCTTCAGGTAGGGGATGAGCTGCTTGGCGCACTCCACATAGGACAGGAAATTGCCGTCCTCGTGCCGCCGCCAGGAACCCAGGTGCATCTCGTAGATGTTCACCGGGCTGCGCAGCACATCCTTTTTCGCCTTGGCCCGACGGTAGGCGGCGTCGGTCCACTGGAAGCCGTTCAGGTCAAATACCTTGCTGGCGTTGTCGGGCCGGGTGGCGGAGTGGGTGCCGTAGGGGTCCGCCCGGAACACGAAGGTGCCGTCAGGCCGCTCGATATAGTATTTATACTCATCGTAGGTCTGAACGCCAGGGATGAACCGCTCCCAAACAGCGGGAGAGATGCGTTCCATGGCCGGGGACGCCTTGTCCCAGTCGTTGAATCGGCCCAGCACCCGAACGCTTTTGGCGTGGGGGGCCCAGACGCGAAAAACGTACCCGTCCTGGCCGTCCACCGTGGCGGGATGGCAACCCATAAACTGATAGGCATCGGTGCTGGTCCCGTCGCTGAAGCGTTTGATGGCATCGCTGAGTTGGTCTGCTTTTTTTATCATAAGTGCCCTCCAAACCTCCGCCAAAGCCGGCGGAAAATTCTGAGAATTAGTTTTCACGCACCCAGGCGCGTAAGGTTGCTATTATTATAACCCTCCATCATGGCAAAGTCAAGATGCACAAAAAAGAAAAGAAAATACAGAATGTTTATGTCGTTTTATGAGAAAAGAATGGAAAGTGTTTGGAGCGCTGCCAAAATGTGCTGGAAAGCCGCCTCAAAGATGGAAAGGGCACACAAAAACCCTGCGGACAGGCGGGTCCACAGGGTTTTGACTTGATAAGCCGGGCCCGCCCAAAGGCGGACCCGGCTTTCATGCTTCAAAAAATCCTCGCTAGTTCAGCTCGCCAGACTCCTCGTCAATGGTGATGGACAGGACCTCGTCCTCCTCCTCAGCCTCCTCGGACTCGTCAACGGTGAGCACAGGCTCGTCCTCGCCCTCCCGCAGGTCGTCGGCCAAGACGGCCGCCTCACGGAAGCGGTTCTCGCTGTGGACCTCATCCTCGATCTCATCCAGCTTGCGGTAGGCGGCAAGGCCGGAGCCCGCCGGGATCAGCTTGCCGATGATGACGTTCTCCTTCAGGCCCAGCAGGTGGTCCACCTTGCCCTTGATGGCGGCCTCGGTGAGCACCTTGGTGGTCTCCTGGAAGGAGGCGGCAGACAGGAAGGATTCGGTGGCCAGCGAGGCCTTGGTGATGCCCAGCAGCAGCCGGGTGCAGGTGGGCAGGACCAGCTCCTCGCCGTCCTCGCGCTTTTCTCCGGCTTTGGAGCGGTCGCGCACAGCGGCGCAGGCGTCCCTGAACTCAATGATGTCAATGGTGGAGCCGGACAGCAGGTTGGAATCCCCGGCCTCCTCCACGCGCACCTTGCGCATCATCTGGCGCACGATGACCTCAATATGTTTATCGTTGATGTCCACGCCCTGCTGACGGTAGGGCTTTTGGACCTCCTGGATCAAATAGTTGTGCACCGCGTCTACACCGCGGATGCGCAGCACCTCGTGGGGTGACAAAGCGCCGTCGGTGAGGCGCTGGCCCTTATTGACCCGGTCGCCGGATTTCACCCGAATGCCGGAGCTGTAGGGCACGGCATAGGTGACCACCTCGCCGTCGTCGGCGGTAATGGTGATGTTGCACAGGGTGGCCCGCTTGGTCTCCTCCACGGTGACCACGCCGGTGATCTCCGCCAGCTGGGCCATTTTCTTGGGCTTGCGGGCCTCCAGCAGCTCCTCGACACGGGGAAGACCCTGGGTGATGTCGCCGCCGGCCACGCCGCCGGTGTGGAAGGTACGCATGGTCAGCTGGGTGCCGGGCTCGCCGATGGACTGAGCGGCGATAATACCCACAGCCTCGCCCATGCCCACAGGCTCACTGAAGGCCAGGTTCATGCCGTAGCACTTGGCGCACACGCCGGAGTGGGCCTCACAGGTGAGCACGGAGCGCACCTTGATGGAGGGCTTCTGCCCCTCCTCAGTCTGCTCGGCCAGCTTCTTCTCAATGAACGCGGCCAGATCGCCGTCTATCAGCTGGTCGCGGCCCACCAGCACCTCGCCGGTCTTGGCGTCCACCAGATCCTCCGCCAGATAGCGGCCCTTCAGGCGCTCCACCAGCGGCTCAATGACCTGGCCGTTCTCGCCGATCTCGGACACGGTGATGCCGTCGTCGGTGCCACAGTCGTCCTCCCGGATGATGACCTCCTGGGACACGTCCACCAGACGGCGGGTCAGGTAACCGGAGTCGGCGGTACGCAGGGCGGTGTCGGCCATGCCCTTCCGGGCGCCTCTGGAGG
>CAJULJ010000020.1 GCA_910587395.1 uncultured Oscillospiraceae bacterium
CTTCCATAGTCATGCCGGAATCAAGAAAACGCTTTATCACCATTTTCATATCCTCACCAACCTCTACGATATGACTGTCCAAATCATAAAAGCGGATTACACGCTGCCCCCAGCTATGTTCAATTACTTCGCCCAGATATTCAATGTCCGGGTACTCTTTCAGCTTTTTCAAAAAGCCGTCAAAATCCTGTTCCTCAAAGACGATTTCCGCATTGTTGGATTTCTTTAATATCTTTTCTTTTGGCAGGTTTACAAGCCAGTCAAAATCCTGCTGTAATGCCAAGCCGCAGGTAAAAGCGATGTTCTTTCCGTAATCCTGAAATACTTCCAGTCCAAATAAATCCTCATAAAAATTTCTTGCGGCATTTATGTCAGCCACAGAAATCACAGTACAAGTATATTTCATAGTCTTTTCCTTTCAAAAGAGTCAATTTGGTGCTGCCACCATGAGTATATTGCCGCACATCACCCGTATAGTCAACAGTTATATTATTCCCTTTGGCATCTCAGTTTCTCAATAAAATCTGGCAACATATGGATTGCTTATTATGTTCTGATTATTTGCCAAAAATTAATTTTAAGCATTATACAGTTTGCTATACTGTTTCGGAGTAACTCTGGCGTATTTTTTGAAAAAATTAGTAAAATGACTTTGACTACTAAAACCAAGCTGATAAGTGATATCTAATAAATCTTCTCCGGCCTTCAGTAATTTTTTGGCTTCTGTCATTTTAATGCATTCAATATAGCGATAGGGAGATATACCTTTTTCCCTCGTAAACATACGTATAAAGTGGTACTTGCTAAAACCTGTAAAGGAACTCAAATCACATAAAGAAATGTTTGTGGCATAATGCCTTTCAATATATTCACAAGCACGTTCTACACTGTCCGAAATTTCCATTTGTTCGCATTCCAATTGTTGAGAATAATCCTCAATCAGGTCTCCAATAATCATGTAAAGCAATTCTTCTTTTTGCAAATCACAGTATGAGCCATTATTAATCAAATCAATCAGCTCTTTGATTTGTGGAATAAGGTCGCTCTTGCAGACAATTTGTGGTTCAAAATACGGGCATAAGGCATACCCTATACATTCCAATGCCAATTCTTCCATGCGCTTGGTAGTGATATGAAAACATCTAAAATTCAACACTTCTTTTTCCAATTCTAAACAGGTGTGATTATCATTTGGGTTGAAAAGAAGCAAGTCATTTTTTCCTACTATATACTCCTTGCCTTGACATAATACCCGTCGGCTTCCGCTTTCTATATAGCCCAATTCATAGTAATCATGGAAATGCGGAGGCAAGTTTTCTATCATTCCTGTCAGTGTTAACACCTCTATCTTAAGTTTTTCATCAAAAACAATTTTGCTGTTAGAGTTATCCATAGGTCACCTCCCAAAAGTCGTCTCTATTCTATTATAACTTGTGCGCAACTCGTTTTCTTACACAATGTTGCTGTCTTGACCTTGACTTGTCAAACTGCGACTTAGATCCACTTTTTCGACAGTCAAATCATACCTTAACACGGAGACTCACAGGCAACTTGCTGTTGTCCCCGTCCCATGAGTAAAAGTTGCAATACGTACGTATGGTTGTTATGTCCTTTCAAATAATGTAGAGCCGATAACTGTATTTTATTTGTGTATTATCGGCTCTGCGCCTAAAGTGTATGCGCTATGATATTTACTTCAGTTTCCCATCACCGGCCATCAAATCGGTCATTTCTTCAATCTTTTCAAGCGGGAATGGTGGGGATGCCACAGGCTTCATAGCGATTGACATCAGCTTCATCGGGTTGTCATCAGCAGCTATTCGATTCGATGAAAGTTGACCGCATCTGCGGCAACGGTGGATAATAGCCCATTCACCGCCTTTTCGTACCCATACTGCTATTGGCTCCATGATGCCGCCACAATCAGATTCACGATCACCAGGCTCTATATCCACATGGAGACTGTGTAAACAGTTTGGGCAATGATTGCGATGATCACTTCCGGCACCTGATGCTACTACTAACCTTCCACAAACCTTACAAGTAAAACTGTCGTTGCAAGCGTGAGTTCGATAGTATCCTTTTTCATATTGTTTTCGTTTATTTTCTCTATTCATGAATTTTGATCCTCCTAAAAGTTATGGTAATAATCCTTTTGGGAGGTTTGTCAGAGACTAAATTTATGCAAACCTCCCGGTTAGCATACAATCTCCACTAAAAATATTTTCTTCATAAATGTCCTCCAAAATTTTATTAGTACAGCTATTTCTGAACTTTGCTAAAATCAATTCCTTCTGTTTTTCATGACGTATTTGTCAAAAGTATTCAAATGTGTTTCCGAAGATTGATGAGACTAAATACATCCTCCACGATTTCTTCGTTCCGCACATCCAGCATCAACCACTTCTGTCCATTTCCGATCTTTGTGCTGTTGAATACCGTTTGTACATAGTCGGAGCATAGCGGCATAAGGAGTTCTGCCTCTGTAAGTTCATGGCTCCCTACAACCACGAGGGCGATAAAATAGCCTTTCATCGGATAGAGCGTACATAGGGATTTCCCGCTCTTTTTGTACTTAATATTCCAGCCAGCCTGCATGGAACAGCGACTGTGTTCCATGCAGGGCTTGATCTGGTAGGCGGACTGAATACGCTCATTGAAGTCCGCCCATAACGGGCTGCCGATATATTCTGTGACCTGCTCCCACGTTGGCGGCATTACATTTGAATAGAGCATATTCCAATCCATCCGAATTTCCCTCCTTAGACCTTACTATCCAGCGGCAAAGGCTTGACCCAAATTTCCATGTAGGCCATGTCCTCCGCATTTCGGTAATACTTCTCCGCAGAGAAGGGCTCCGTGGTCAGGCTGTGATGCGGCAACCATGTGCTGAAAAGATATTTGATGGCTTGGTTCAGAGCAACTGTCACCAAGTCCTCAAATTTTTCTGCTTCAATTTTACAAACGATGTACTCGCCTGCCGGAAGTTCCTTCTGCATAAAGCCATCCTGCAATTGGTCTGGAACATTTTTGGCAAGACCACCCGCGAAATAGGTGAAATGACTCTGTACAGAACTTTCCGTATGGGACATCCCCATTTCCACGCTGGCCTCCAGATTCGTTTCAATTGAAACTTTCTCCGCACGATAGCGTTTCCAAAGTTGCCCCGGTGCGTCTACGCCTGTACTTTCACCAACCGGAATCTGTTCAGAAATGTGAACTGCCGTCTCCAGGCCAAGGTAGATTTCCGGCTTCCCCAATATCTGCCGCTGGATTTCTAAAACGATATCTCCTACCACCAGCGGAACTCCTTCATCTACCAGAGCATAATTCATGGAAACCTCGGGTTTGTCAAATGTGTTGAGCATTGGTAAGTCCTTCCTGTAGTCTTCGGGTGTAATTCCATATGTTTCCTTGAAAGCCCGTGTAAAGTTCGCGTGGCTGGAAAAGCCGTAGTCCAAAGCGACATCAAGGATTCTCTGATTGGACTCGCCCAAACTCTCGATCACCTTTGCCAAACGGCGGAGTTTCACATATTCTTGAACCGTTTTATTTACCAGTCGCTTGAACAAGCGCTGGAAATAGAAAGTGGACAGGCCGACGGTGTTTGCTAACTCCTCTGCCGAAATTTCTTCATCCAGGTGTTCTTCAATAAAAGCCAAGGATTGTTCGATTGCTTCCCATGCGTGCATTGCAGCACCTCCTATGATTAATGTTCATAGCTATGAGCAAAATGTTGTTTGACTCATCCCTATGATGCTCACATCATACCACGTTATTTCTGGCTGGGCTTTTCACACAATGCCCTTTTGATATGTGGCGCTGTTTGAAATGGCCTTCGACCATGAGTATATTGCCGTACATTACACACATAGTCAAGTTGAATATCGTTCCAAGACTCTCAATGCATTAGCAGTTGAAAAACTACTCCCATTTAAAGCATTTTATTGCGATTCCTGAACAGGTCAGAGTAACGCACAGCATTACGATGATTGGCAGCCCCAAAGGTTCGACCGCCAGGCCGAGAAACGCCGATTTCATAAGCTGGATGCCCTGGGTTAAGGGGAATACACTGATAACTTTTTGCATAATCTCCGGCATCACTTCAAAAGGCAGGGTGGCTCCGGAGAAAATTAGCATGGGGAAATACAACACACAGGCTATCACGCTTGCGCTCTTGGCGTTCTTGGCGACACCACCCACCATCATGCCAATGCTCAAAGTAGAAAGTACAGTCAGGAGCCAACTGCCAGCAAATTCTCCCCAGGAGCCGCGTAGGTGAACGCCCCAGGCCAGCCCGGAAACAAGGAGCAAGGTGATTAGGGACACCAGCGAATAAATCACATAGATTAGAAATTCCACAGCCAACAGCATAGCGGGGCTAACTGGCGTGACCTGAAAGCGTTTCAGAATTTTTCGCTCCCGGTATTCCGCCACCACCAACGGCAGGCCCATCAACCCGCCTGCACAGACAGAGATGGCACACAGTGCGCCGATGGACTGTTCTAAAAATGTGTAGTCTGCGCCATCCGATGCCGGCTTTGTCCCGTACAGAAAACCGAGAATCACCAGCACTACCAAGGGTAGGATGACGGCGAAAATCACCATGTTCATATTGCGGATGTTCAGTTTCAGTTCATTTTTCAGCAGAGTATAAAAGGCTTTCATTCGATCCCCTCCCCGGAAAGTTTCAGATAGGCGTCCTCAAAGTTTTCACAACCGCTTTTCTCTTTCGCCTGTGCCACCGTTCCATAAAACACGGCCCGACCCTTTTGAAGAATACAAATTTCGTCACAAAGGGCCTCTACCTCGTCCATGAAGTGGGATGTCAGGAAAATTGTCAATCCGCCGTCTTTCAGCTCTTTCAGAATTTTCCAAACACCCCGCCGCGCCCTTGCATCAAGCCCGGTTGTCAGCTCGTCCAGAAAAACGACCTGTGGCTTTGGAATAAGGGCCAGCACAATAAAAAGCCGCTGGCGCTCCCCGCCGGACAAGCTCTTGACTGGCGTTCCCGTTTTGTCCCCGATACCAAACTGCTCACACAGCCCTTTCCAATCGGCGGGTGCCTTGTAAAGGCAGGCCGTTTCCTCGCACAACTCGGAAACCCTGATTTCCGGCTGATAGCCGCACTCCTGAAACTGAACGCCCACCTGCTGGAACAGGCTGCGGCGGTCTTTCCTGGGGTTGAGGGCGAGGACAGAAACAGTCCCGTCGTCCGCTCGTTTCGTCCCCAGGATGCACTCAATGGTCGTACTTTTTCCGGCTCCGTTGGCTCCCAGCAGACCAAAGGCCGTGCCGCGCTTGACCGACAGGCTAACTTGGTCTACTGCAAGGAGCGCTCCATACGCCTTGGTCACACTTTCGACTTTTACAACTTCTTCCATGTTGATACCTCCTTTTGTCGATAGTATAAGAATACCACTAGAGAAAACTCTGGTGGTAAGATGGAGGGTTTCAAAAATTTTTCTTCATTTCTTGTAACATATCCAGCATTTTTATTGCGTTTTTCTCCGCCGAGGAAAGGGAGATAATCAGCTTGTCACAGACGGAAATAATATCCTCGCCCCGCCGTGGTGTATTGAGTGCCAGCTTAATATCGGCGTTCGGATTTTGGGAGAGATGCTGGAGCATCCGCAAAATTGCCTCCAGGGAATAATTTGCACACCGCAGAGAGCGAATGATTTTCAGCCGCCTTATATCCTGCTCAGAGTAGACGCGATACCCATTCTGTTTCCGCTTAATCGTCAACAGTCCGTTCATTTCCCAATTTCGTAGCGTGTCCATTGAAATGCCCAGGTAATCGGCGGTTTCTTTTCGTTTTAAGAAAACCGGCGTGTCTAGGCTATTCTCGGACAGAATATGCTGGACAATGCAGATGGCTTCTTCCGCATGGTCGCGCTCTCTGCCTAAATCAGCAATATATTCTTGTGTGAGCAGGATGGCCTCATCAAAATTTCCCTGGGCCGATAATTTCACAACCTCTACAATCTTTTTTCTTAGACCGCCCTGCAATACCTCAATTTGAAAAGCGGTTCGGGCCAGCCAAAATTGTTGAATGTGAAAAGCGGTAAAAACACGATAGCCGTTTTTCTGCCGCTTTGCCGCTGGAATCAGCCCCCATTTTTCGTATAGGCGGACGGTGTTCGGGTGTACCCCGATGATTGCCGCCACCTCGGCAGTTTTATATGTGGTCAAAATATTCACCCCCTTTGTGCTATTGTACCTCTTCTGTAAAGTCTGGTGGTAAAGTGGAGGGTTTCATTATATCTCCCCTATCTTACCTTTACATAGAGCTCTGGTTTATTTTTTGCCCTCGTGTCTGGCAGGTTGAATTATTATCACCTATTCAGTTCAAATGAACACGGAAGCGATATTCGTCACTTTCTCAATATATTTTACAGCCTAATACCCCGGCTGTAATGCTCCTTTATTGCGATTTTGCTACCTAATTCAAATAGCTGGGATTAAAGGTTCGGATACCAGCGGAGCAACTCAGACAGTCCCTCGGATTCCAGCTTTCCGACCACATAGCTTAACCATTCTTCCGGTGTAGGCATATCCCCTGCGTGGGGAATTTTCTCCCATTGTGCCCGTCGTATTGGGTCTGGGTCATTCATCCCCGATTTTATGCGGACTGAAATAATCGACCTCATTTCCTCCACTGTAATATTCCTGTCTCTCGCCAGCTTCTCAAAAAATGTTCTATACTCCGACATATATGTGCCTCCTTTCGTTTCATACAAGTAGTATGCCATATCTGAGGCATAATATAAACGGTTTTATGCCCACGAAAGGATATAGTTTATCTACCAATCAAGACTATTATAACACCACACGAGGACTTAAAATAGACATAAAGAAAGGCGGACTATAAAAATGGATGTACAGAAACGAATCAAAGCCCTGATGGAATTGAGAGGCTGGACAGACTACCGGCTGGCGAAGGAAGCCGGTCTTTCCCATTCCACAGTTACAAATATGTTCAACCGCAGCAATGCTCCAACTTTACCGACCCTAGAGGCTGTATGCAGGGCATTTGGCATTACGCTGTCTCAGTTCTTTGTGGATTTTGAAGACAATGAGACGCTGCAGGAACAGAGGCTGCTATTTTCAAAATGGAGTACCTTTACCCCAGAGCAGAGAAAAATCTTGCTTGACCTTATGGATATCATAAAATGATGGAAAGCCGCAGTCGCTCCATAGAATGGAGTCTGCGGTTTTTGATTTTATATTATAGTGATGCCTTACAATGTCCATCCCGTCAACTCAACCTTCCTATAACAATCCTATCTCCACAACCTATCCAATATCCAACCTATCAACTCAACCCTACGCTATTTTTTGCCGTAGAGCAGTTTCCAAAGAACTACCAAACGCAAAAAATCCGGGAGCCGGAACTACCCGTCGGCAATTCCCAACTCCCGGAAACCCCTTGTTTTCTACACTTTTTTGTACTTCTATTTCTCAACCCTTGACATCAATACAACCGTCTCCACATGGGCGGTCCTGGGAAAAAGGTCCACGGCCTCCGCCCTCACCGGCTCATACCCCAGAGAGCTAAACCGCTTCACATCCCTGGCCAGCGTGGCCGGGTCGCAGGAGACATACACCACCCGCTCCGGAGCCATTTTTGCGATGGTGTCCACCACATCGGGAGCCAGCCCCTTCCGCGGCGGGTCCACCACCACCACATCAGGCCGCACTCCTTCCTCCTCCAACCGCGCCGCCAGAGCGCCCGCGTCCCCGCACGCGAACCGGGTCTTGTGCTCCAACCCGTTTCGCCGCGCGTTCTCTTCCGCGTCCGCCACCGCCTGAGGCGCCACCTCCACGCCAATGACCCGTCCCGCCTGTTCCGCCATGGTCAGGCTGATGGTCCCGATCCCGCAGTACAGCTCTACCACCGTCTCTATCCCGGTGAGGGCCGCAAACTCCGCCGCCCTGCGGTAAAGCACCTGCGTCTGCGCCCGGTTCACCTGGAAAAAGGAGGGCGCCGACAGCCGGAACCTGTGCCCGCACAGCTCCTCCTCCAGCCAATTCCTTCCCCAAAGGGTCCGGTACTCGTCCCCCAGGATCACGTTGGTTTTCCGTGTGTTGACGCACAGCACCACCCCGGCCGTCGTGGGCGCGGCCTTCCGCAGCGCCTCAACCAGCTCCCTCTCATGGGGCAGTCCTTTCCCGTTTGCCACCACACAGCACAGCGCCTCCCCCGCGGAATTGGTCCGCAGAAACAGGTGCCGTACCAGTCCCTTCCCCGCCCGCTCGTCATAGGCCGGGACCCGGAACCGCTCCATCCACTCCTTCACGGCTCTCCGGCAGACGGTGTCCAGCTCCGGCTGAAGCAGGCAGTCCTCAATATCCACCACCCGGTGCGTCCGTTCCTGATAGTACCCAATCGCGCCGCCCGCCACCGGAAACTGCACCTTGTTCCGATACCGCCCGGTCTCCTTTGCCCCATAGATCACATCAACGCGGCACTCCGCCCCGCCGATGCGCCTCAGGGCGTCCTCCACCCGCTGCCGCTTGGCCTCCAGCTCCTCCGCATAGGTCATATGCCGGAACCGGCATCCCCCGCAGCGTCCATAATAGGGGCAGTCCTCCTCCACCCGGGCGGAGGAGGGCGCCGTCAGCTTCACGATGCGTCCCCAGGCCGCATTGTGTCCAACGTGCTCGATCAAGACATCCGCCCGCTCCCCCCGGAGCGCCCCCTTGACGAACACCGCCACGCCCTCGATCCGGGCCACCCCCTCGCCGCCGCTGGCATACCCTTCCACGGCGGCGGGATAGACCTTTCCCTCCTTCAGCATTGCGTCCGCTCCCTCCCCTGCGCCTTGTGCAGCTTATGCAGCTCCTTTTTCCGCCGGTTGGAAAACCGGTCCTCCTCACTGTACACGCAGCCGCAGTATTTCTGCATATAAAGGCCCAGGGCCCGGGCCTCCTCCTGCCCCTCCCGGAACCGGGGCCGGAAGTCATAGGGCACAAACTCCACCCCATGCTTCTCCCCCATCCTGGCTCCGGCGGCGCAGATCAGCTCACGATTCTGATAGGGGGAGACCAGCAGCGTCGTAGAAAACCTTTCAAACCCATGCTCCGCCGCATACCGCGCCGTCCGCTCCATCCGGCAGGCATAGCAGTATCCGCACCGGCGGTCGCTGTCCTGCGCCACCGCCGCGGTAAACTGCCGCAGCCCGTAAAAATCCTCCTCCCGCAGCTCCAGCCCGATGTCGCGGGCGTACTGCCGCAGGGTATCCCTGCGGGCCTTATATTCCAGATAAGGGTGGATGTTGGGGTTATACCAGAAGCCGGCGGGTTCCACCCCCTCCTCCCGCAGCATTTTGACGCAGCCCACCGAGCAGGGCGCACAGCAGATATGAAGCAGCAGACTCATGACAGCGCCTCCCGAATTCGACACAGAGTGAGACAGCCAAGACCGGGCGGCCTTGGCTGTCATGAGCAGGGACTGATGAAATCCGAACATGAGGATTTGTTCAGCCCCTTTAAAACTCAGGGAATGATACTCAGTCCCGCCAGCACCGCATACATCCCGGCGGCGGCCTCCTCCCGGAGGATGGGCTCAGAGGGGGTGATTCTCCCCAGCGAAGCATACAGCATATCCCCGCTGCCGCCCAGCGCGTCCTCCAGCCCCCAGGCCAGCACCGCCGTCCCGCTGCGCGCCCAATCGGAATAGGGGGACAGCTCCATCTGCATATCCGCGGGCAGCTTATCCCCGGCGTTCTCCACCGCCTCGCCGTAGTCGTCCAGAACGAAGTTGAGATACCGGGCCATCCGCCCCATGATGGTCAGAAACTCCTCCTGCGTCAGCGTATTATCCGGCGCGAATTTCCCTTCTCCCACGCCGTTGACCAGCCCCAGCTCCGCCATAGCGTTCACCCCGCCCGCATACCACGCCCCGGCGTCAACGTCAGAAAACCGCTGGTATCCATTGGAGCTCACATTCAGCACCCGGGCCAGCATGACGCACAGCTGAGCGCGGGTCAGCTGCTCCTTCGGGCTGAACACCCCCGGCTCGGTGCCGTTGAGCAGCCGGTAGGTGCCCATCGCGTTGATCGCGAAGTCATAAGGGCTGTCCTCCACATCAGAGAACCACCGGTCGCTGTAGCTCAGCCCCAGCCTGGCCGCCGCCTGGGCGGGGGTGCACTGGCCGAACACGCCGCTTTCCTTATAAAACACCAGCGTATGGGGGGCCAGCGACTCCAGCAGCACGCACAGCACATCGTCCGGCGTCTCCGGGTTCACATAGAACAGCCGGGACCCCGCCATCACGCACAGGGAGGAGGCCGTCTCGCTGCCGCCGGTGAGGGCCGCGGCCACAGCCTGCGTATACCCGTCCTCCACCAGCAGCGTGGGAATGACGCCGATCTTGTCGGTTGTGCTCCCCCCCGCCGCATAGAACCGGGAGGAGGTGATCTTCAAACAGTCGCCGTCAAAATAGTCAGGGTCGGTATCCCCATCCAGGGCAACCTGGGCCACCCCCTTGCCGTAGGTCCGGCTTCCGATGACCACACCCCGATCCATATCCCGCACGCCGGAGGCAAACATCTCGGAGGCGGAGGCGCTCTCGCCGTTCACCAGCAGGATCAGCGGCTTGCTGGTCACGGCGGCGGACCGGCAGACATAGCCGTACACCCGGCCGGAGCTGTCCTCAAGGTAACAGTAGCTGCCCGGACCGTTCACCGCCGCCAGCATCTCCTTGGCGGTATCCATATACCCCCCTACGTTGTCCCGCAGGTCCACGATCCAGTAATCCACCTGGGCATCATACTGCTTCAGCCCGTCGGCAAACAGCTCGTCGGTGTCCAGACCGAAGCTGTTGCAGTCCACATAGCCCACATCGCCCTCCAGCAGGGTGATCTCCGTGTTGGGAATGTATACCGCCCGCCGGGTGAGGGTATAATCCCCGGCCTGCCCGTCCCGCAGAACGGTGATTGTCACCCGTGTGCCCGCCTCGCCCAGCATGAGCTGCCGGTGCTCCTCCCCGGCGGGGGCGCAGGGGGTCCCGCCGATGGCCACAATCAGGTCCCCGGCCTGGAGCCCCGCCTCCTCCGCGCTGCCGCCGGTCAGGACCTTTTTGATGAGGATGCCCTCCTGGGTATAGCTGATCTCCACGCCAATGCCCACCATGTCCACGGTGTCCTCCACCAGCTCCAGGAACAGGGCGTACTCCTCCCGCGTCATGTACTGGGTGTAGGGATCGCCCAGAATCTGGAACAGCTCGCCCAGCGTCCGGGCCCCATAGGCCTCGTCCGGGATATCATAGTAATAGTTTTCCTCCAGCAGCTCCAGGGCCTCGTCCACCGTCAGGGCGGAGGCGGGCACGGCCAGCAGCGCCAGGGCCAGCAGAGCGGCCACGAATCTGGACAGATATTTTTTCATAGTGCTTCTCCTTTTGTTCGTCCCGGGCGTTTTGTAAATTGACAAACCGGGCGGGGCATATTAAACTTATGATACCATAAAACAACACAGCTGGGGTGAACAAATTATGACGGATTTTACGGAATTTACCTTTCCCTCCAAAGACGGCCTTCACAAGTGCCATGCAAGCCTCTGGACGCCTGAAGGCCGGCCCAAAGCGGTGGTCCAGATCGTCCACGGCGTGGCGGAGTACGCCGGCCGCTACGACCACTTCGCCCGCTGTCTGGCGGACCACGGCTTTGCCGTGTGCGGCGGGGACCACCTGGGCCACGGCAAGACGGTGGACGACGGCAAGTACGGCTATTTCGCCAAAAAGGACGGCTGGACCCTGGTGGCCTCCGACGTGCGGACGCTGCGCCGGCTCATGGGGGAGAAATATCCCAACATCCCCTACTTCCTGCTGGGCCACTCCATGGGCTCCTTCCTGGCCCGGACCTATCTGTGCGCCTACCCCGGCACGGTAGACGGCTGCATCCTGTCCGGCACCGGTCAGGAAAAGCCCGCCCTGGTGGCGGCGGGCAAGACGGTGGCCTCCGCCATCTGCGCGGTGAAGGGCCCCGAGACGGTGAGCCCCCTCGTCAACAAGCTGTCCCTGGGGGCCTACAACGACCAGTTCAAGCCCACCCGCACCACGGCGGACTGGATCTGCCGGGACGAAGCGGTGGTGGACGCCTACCTGAAGGACCCCTTCTGCACCTTCATGCCCACCGCCGGGATGTTCCGGGACATGATGGAGGGCCTGCAATACATCTCCAGCGAAAAGGCCCTGTCCCAGATGGACCCGCGCACGCCAATCTACCTGTTCTCCGGCGACCGGGACCCGGTGGGCTCCAACGGCGAGGGCGTGAAAAAGGTGTACGGCTTCTTCAAGGACCACGGCACCGCCGACCTGACCATGAAGCTCTACCCCGGCGGGCGGCACGAGATGCTCAACGAGATCAACAAGGGCGAGGTATACGCCGACGTTCTGGCGTGGCTGGAGCGGCACATCTGAGCCAAAGGTACCGGGCGGCGCCCGGTACCTTTTTTACGCCTTCGCGGGCCTGCGCAGAAACTTGAACTGGGTTTCCGAGCACACCACGGCGAGGAAAATGAGGAAAAATCCCAGGTACATCAGCGGCGCGGGGCTCTCCGCGCCGAAGAGCACGGAAAAGGCCACGCCGAAGGGGGCCTCAAGGCTCAGCAGCAGGGCCGCGGAGGAGGGGTCGGTATACTTCTGCCCCACGTTCTGGAACAGCAGGGCGATGGAGGTGGCCGCTACGGCCAGATAGAGCAGCACCCACCAAGCCCGGGCCGGCAGGCCGTCCATGGGAATGCCGTGGGTGAAGAGGGTGCCCGCCCAGCAGCACAGGGCGGTGGCGGCAAATTGCAGAATGGTCAGGATAAAAATGTCCCGTCCCTGGGAGAACTTGGACACGGCGACGATGTGGCAGGCATAAATGAGCCCGGACAGCAGGGTCAGCAGGTCGCCTCCCGTCAGAGCCAGCCCTCCGTCCCAGGACACGAACCCAATCCCCGCCACGCACAGCAGCGCCGCCAGCACGTTCCACCGGCTGGGCCGCAGCCGGTCCACCGCCCAGTAAAGGAACGGGACGATGACGCAGTACACAGCGGTAAAAAAGGCGTTCTTTCCCGGTGTGGTATCCATCAGCCCGTAGTTCTGCACCGCGTAAGCGGAAAACAGCAGCACGCCCAGCACCCCGCCCTGCCACAGATAGCGCAGGTCCATGGCCTTCCACCGCTTCCAGAACACCAGGGCCAAAATCCCCGCCGCCAGGGTGAAGCGGAAGGCCAGCAGGAACATCAGGTCCACATCGTCCAGGGTATCCTTCAGGATAAAGAAGGTGGACCCCCAGATCAAGGTGGCAAGGACGATCATGGGCTTAGCAAGCCTTTTCAGCGCGTTTTCATTCATGGGCAGTCAACTCCGGGTTTTCAAAAGTGTTAAAGTGTGGTATCCTATGGGAAACGAATGGGAAAGGAGCGGGAATATGCTCCCTCAGACATTTTTCGACGGCGACACGGTGGAGATCGCCCGGGCCCTGGTGGGCAAATACCTGGTCCGACAATACGGCGGCATCACCCTGGCCGCCCGCGTCACGGAGACCGAGGCCTACGTCGGCCGGATGGACAAAGCCTGCCACGCCTACAACTACCGCAAAACAGAGCGCACCAAAACCCTGTACGCTCTTCCAGGGACGGCCTACGTGTACCTGATCTACGGCATGCACTGCTGCCTCAACTTCGTCACCGAGCCGGAGGGCGAGCCGGCGGCGGTGCTCATCCGGGGCCTGTCCCCCCGGCACAACCAGGATATCATAGCAGAAAACCGCTTCCATTGCAAGTACGCCGATATGACCGCCTACCAGAAAAAGAACTTTCTCAACGGTCCCGGCAAGCTGTGCGCCGGGATGAACATCGACCGGGCGCTGAACGGCCTGCCCCACGGCTCCAAAGAGCTGTTCCTGTGCGAAAGCCTGGAGGAGTTGGGTCTGCCCACGCCGCCCGAGGATTTGGAGCCGCTTGATATCAAGGTGGGCAAGCGCATCGGCATCGACTACGCCGAGGAGGCCATCGACTTCCCCTGGCGGTTCTATCTGTAGGGGCCGGCCCTTGACGCCGGGGCGTTTTTTTGCTACCATAGTCAAACACTGTGAACAAAAACCAGCACAAAAGCCCAAGGCTTTGGGAGGTCAATACCATGCGCGGCAACACCCTATATATCGTGGTCCCCTGCTACAACGAGGAGGAGGTCCTTCCCGAGACTGCCCGGCGGCTGGGGGACAAGCTGAAATCCCTCATGAACGCCGGGAAGATCAGCCCCCAGAGCCGGGTGCTGTTCGTCAACGACGGCTCCAGGGACAGGACCTGGGAGGTCATCACCAGGCTCCATCGGGAAAACCGCCTGCTGTGCGGGGCGGACCTGTCCCGGAACCGGGGCCATCAAAATGCCCTGCTGGCGGGCCTGATGGCCGCCAAGGACAAAGCGGACATGGTGATCTCCATGGACGCCGACCTTCAGGACGACGTGAACGCGGCGGACGCCATGGTGGACAAGTACCTGGCCGGAGCGGACATAGTCTACGGCGTGCGCTCCTCCCGGAAAACGGACACCTTTTTCAAGCGTACCACCGCCGAGGCCTTCTACCGCATGATGGACCTGCTGGGCGCGGAGACCGTGTTCAACCACGCCGACTACCGCCTGATGTCCAAGCGGGCCCTGGAGGGGCTGGCCCAGTTCAAGGAGGTCAACCTGTTCCTTCGCGGCATCGTGCCCATGATCGGCTACCCCACCGACACGGTGGAGTACGAGCGGGGCGAGCGCTTCGCCGGGGAGAGCAAGTACCCGCTGAAAAAGATGGTCTCCTTCGCCCTGGAGGGGGTGACCTCCCTGTCGGTCAAGCCCCTGCGGATGATCACAGGGCTGGGCTTCCTGGTGTTTTTCGTGTCGCTGGTGATGATCGTCTACAATGTGGCCCGCTGGGCCACCGGGAACACCGTGGCGGGATGGGCCAGCCTGGCCTGCTCGGTGTGGTTCATCGGGGGACTCATCCTGCTGTCCCTCGGGGTCATCGGCGAGTACATGGGCAAACTGTACCTGGAAAGCAAGGGCCGTCCCCGGTTTCTCATCCAGCAGCTGCTGGACGAGGAACACAGGGAGGACCCCGAATAGGTCCAGTAAACTTTTTGACAAAGTATTAAACCTTTCTAAACAATGGGCAAATCCCCTTGCAATTTCCTCCGGGAGGGCATAAAATAGCGTCAGTGGAAATGAAGCGGCGGGTTGGACGCCGCCGCTGGGCGGCCCACATTTTTTGAAGGAGGTAATCCCTATGAGCATTGATTTTGAGAGCCTGAAAGACAAAGCTGTGGTCGCGGCCCAGACCGGCGTGACCAAGGTGAAGGAGATGACCGAGACCGGCATCGCCAAGGCCAGGGAGCTGGCGGACACCGGCGCCACCAAGGCCAAGGAGATCGCCGAGATCGGCAAGCTGAAGGTGAACAACTCCGCCGAGCAGGAGGCCATCCGCAAGGCCTATTCCGAGCTTGGCAAGCTGTACTACGCCGAGCGGGGCTCCGCCCCCGAGGCGGCCTACGCCGACGCCTGCCAGCGCATCACCGACGCCATGGCCCGCATCTCCTACAACAACGAGCGCATTGCCGACATCAAGGCCGCCGGCCAGATCACCGACGAGGAGATCGAGGCTGTCGAGGTGGAAGAGGCCGCTGAGGAGGCCGAATCCTGCTGCTGCGGCGAGGCTAAGGACGAGGTCCCTGTGGACGGGGCTCCCGCCGAGGACGGGAATAAGACCGAAGAGTAAGCCATGTAACTGAACGGGCCCGGCGCTGTGCGCCGGGCCCGCTTTTTCATTTGCTTCCCGTGGAGCCAAAGCCCCCTGCCCCCCGCTGGGTCGCCTCCAGCTCCTCTGCCGGAACAAAGTTGGCGGTCAGGTACGGCGCGACCACCAGCTGGGCAATCCGCTGCCCGTGCTCCACAATGCGGTTGGCCTTGCTCTGGTTGTAGAGGGATACCATCAGCTCCCCCCGGTAGTCCGCGTCGATGACGCCCACCTTATTGGCAGGGGCCAGCCCCTCCTTGGTGGCCAGGCCGGACCGGGCATACACCAGCCCCACATACCCCCGGGGGATGGCCAGCGCGATGCCGGTGTGGATGAGCACCGTCTGTCCGGGGGCGATGGTCACAGGGCCGTCGGTGAGGGCGTACAGGTCGGCACCAGCAGCGTCCGGGGAGCCATAAACGGGCAGCCTGGCCCGAGGGTCTAACAGCTTGACGGAAACGGGAGCTGTCATGGCAGGGCCTCCTTATCAATTGGTAATGGGTTGAATGATCATATCTCCGTCCCAGAGGACAGGAGCATGGGCTTCTATGCTGGCGGGGACGTTCAAAATCCGCTGGTTGGAGGAGCCCCGGAAGCGCAGGTTCAAATCCTTTTGCTCCAGCACGAAGGGCCCGTCCACCAGCACGTCGATGAGAGACAGCATTTCGTCCGTACATTCGCACCGGGCGCGGCTGTCCTTCCACAGCTCCCCGTCCAGAGTATACCCGGAATAGCACCAAATTTCCTTTTGCGGATATGCTTCCTTCACTCTTTGCAGAAAGGGGAGCAGCGCCCGCTGGTTGTCCGGTTCAAAGGGCTCGCCGCCCAGCAGGGACAGGCCCTTGATATGGGCGGGGGCCAGGGCCTGGAGGATTTCTTCCTCCTCCGCCTGGGTGAAGGGCTTTCCATAGCCAAAGTCCTGGGCCTCCTCGTTAAAACACCCCGGACAGCGGTGGGTGCACCCCGACACGAACAGAGACACCCGCACGCCGGGCCCGTTGGCCACGTCGGCCCATTTGATCGCCGCGTAATTCATGTTATTTGACCACCTTTTTTCAAAACAGGGACCTCCCGGCGGAGGCCCCTGTCTTTCTGCTTGTTACAGGTGCAGTACCCGAGACGCAATCTCCTTGGTCTTTCCCTCGTTCCAGAAATTCTCGCCCAAATAGCCGCAGGTCCGCCGGGTGACATTCATCTTGGCGTGGTCCTTGTTGTGGCACATGGGGCACTCCCACTCGTTGTCCTCGTTGACGATGATCTCCCCGTCGTAGCCGCACACCTGGCAGTAGTCGCTCTTGGTGTTGAACTCGGCGTACTGGATGTTGTCGTAGATGAAACGCACCACGTCCTTGAGGGCCTCCAGGTTGTGGCGCATGTTGGGAATCTCCACGTAGGAGATACACCCGCCGGAGGAAATTTTCTGGAACTGGCTCTCGAAGGTAAACTTGGCGAAGGCGTCGATGTCCTCCCGCACGTCCACATGGTAGCTGTTGGTGTAGTAGCCCTTGTCGGTGACGTCGGGGATGGTGCCGAACCGCTCCTTGTCGATGCGGGCGAAGCGGTAGCACAGGCTCTCCGCCGGGGTGCCGTACAGGGCGAAGCCGATGTTGGTCTCCTTGCGCCACCGGTCGGTGGTGGCCCGCAGGTGGTTCATCAGCCGCAGGGCAAAGTCCTCCCCCTCCGGCTCGGTCTGGGAGCAGCCCTTCACCAGCTTGGTGACCTCATACAGCCCGATATATCCCAGGGAGATGGAGGAATATCCGCCGTACAGCAGCTCGTCGATGGTCTCGCCCTTGTCCAGCCGGGCCACGGCCCCGTACTGCCAGTGGATGGGGGACACGTCGGAGCGGATGCCCTTCAGGGCGTTGTGGCGGCACATCAGCGCCTCGAAGCACAGCTCCAGCCGCTCCTCCAGCAGGGGCCAGAACTTTTCCTCGCTCCGCCCGGAGAGGATGCCGATCTGGGGCAGGTTGATGGACACCACACCCTGGTTGAAGCGGCCCTCGAACTTGTAGTTCCCGTTTTCGTCCTTCCAGGGGGCCAGGAAGGACCGGCAGCCCATGGGGGAGAACACGTTGCCCTCGTAATGCTCCTTCATCTTCTTGGCGGAGATGTAGTCGGGGTACATCCGCTTGGCGGAGCACTTGACGGCCAGCTCCGTGAGGTAGTCGTACTTGCCGCCGGTCAGGTTGTTGCACTCGTCCAGCACGTACACCAGCTTGGGGAAGGCGGGGGTGATGTACACGCCCTTCTCGTTTTTGATGCCCTCCAGCCGCTGGGACAAAATCTCCCGGATGATGGCGGCGTTTTCCTCCATATAGGGGTCGTCCTCCCGGAGCACCAGGAACAGGGTGACGAAGGGGGACTGACCGTTGGTGGTCATCAGGGTGTTGATCTGGTACTGGATGGTCTGCACGCCGCTTTTCAGCTCGTCCCTGGTGCGGGCGCGGGCCAGCTTCTCAATGGTGGCATCGTCCAGCTCGGGGGCGGTGTCCCGGGTGCGGCGGACGTACTTTTCATAGGTCAGGCGCAGGTACTTGCCCAGATGGCTCATTTCCACGCTCTGCCCGCCGTACTGGTTGGAGGCCACGCAGGAGATGATCTGCGTCACCACGGTGCAGGCCACCTGGAAGCTCTTGGGGGACTCGATGAGCTTGCCGTTGATCATGGTGCCGTTGTCCAGCATGTCGCCGATGTTCACCAGGCAGCAGTTGAAGATGTGCTGGACGAAGTAATCCGCGTCGTGGAAGTGGATCACGCCCTCGTCGTGGGCCTTGGAGATGTGCTCGGGCAGGAGGATGCGGCGGGTCAGGTCCCGGCTCACCTCGCCGGCGATGTAGTCCCGCTGGGTAGAGGCGATGGCGGTGTTTTTATTGGCGTTCTCCTCGGCCAGCTCCTTGTTGTCGTTGCGGATCAGCGACAGGATGGACTCGTCGGTGGTGTTGGCCTTGCGCACCAGGGCCCGGGTGTAGCGGTAGATGATATAGGCCTTGGCCAGCTCATACTTCCCGGCGGCCATCAGCTTGGTCTCCACCATATCCTGTATGTCCTCCACCAGCAGGCGCGTGCGGTCCTTGGAGGCCACGGAGTCGGCAATGGCCTCAATAGACCCTTCATCAAGGCGATAGGGCTCGTCCACGGCCAGATTGGCCTTCTGGATGGCGGCTACGATTTTCGCACGGTCGAACTCCACAATGGAGTCGTCTCTTTTGATGACTTTCATGTGTTTTGGCTCCCTTTCCAACCTGTTATCTGATGTGCGCGCACCCGGCCAAAGCTGGGCCAAACGGCCAGATATATCCAGGCCGGAAAGAGGGGCGCCTCACCATAGTACAATATCTTGTGGCGAATGTCAACAACATTATCTACATACACGAAAAATGAATTTTTGCTCCAGTCCCATTTCCGGGACTGCGCCTCCCCGCCAAGTAGCCGCAAACCGGCCTGTGGCATAGACTGGAGTGCACCCAGGCGGGCATTCCATCCACTTCCCCCGCGCCTGACTCCGGCCCCGGCGGGGGCGTGGGTCCCCTGGGCCGGGGCCGGTGAAAGGAGCGTACTCATGAGTCAATTCTATCTGAACGGACCCTCGGAGGGCAGAGCCATGTCCGCCGAGGAGTTCGCCGCCGGGACCGGCCAGCGCCCCGGTACCCAGCCCTGTCCGCCCACAAACGGCTGCGGCTGCGGCTCCGCCAGCCCCGACTTCCCCGCCGGCGACTGCGGCCAGACCGGCCGGTGCTGCCAGCAGATGATCTGCTGCTGCCACGCGATGCCCGCCCCGGCCCCTCAGCCGCCTGAGGTGGAGGAGGGCTGCTGCTGCAAGCAGAGCTTCCGGGCAGCGCTGGGCCTGCTGTGCGACCAGCAGATTTCCAGCCTTCTGGACTTCGACGCGGCTGCGTTCATCACCAATACCTACACCGCCGGGACCTCCCTGACGGGCGGCAAGCCCTCCGCCGGGAAGCCCAGCGCCCAGACGGACGGCGATACCTGTGACGGCGACGGGACCAGGGGCAGGCCCCATCCGCCCACTCCGCCCTGTTCCAGCGGGGCCTCCGACAACCTGGGGCCCCTGTCGGGCCGCTTCCAGCGGTTCTCGCCGTGCAGCTGCGACCTGCTGGATATCGACGCCAAGCTTTACACCGCCGGGGGAAAGAGCTGTTCCTTTACCGCCGCCCAGGTGTCCCTGTGTGAGCTGGACGCGGTGGTGCTCCAGGGCGCGAAGGCCTGCGCCGAGGGCGAGTGGACCGCCGACGAGGTGACTGCGCGGAACTTCCGCTGCCTGCGCGCCCAGCTGGCCCAGCGGCTGAGCCCCTGCGGCAGCCCCTGCGGGCAGGACTGGTGCTCCTGCGCCTGCGACGGCCGGGACTGCTGCTGCGCCCAGGGCCTGCTGGCCACCCTGGCTCGGAACAACATCAGCCGCCGGGTGTCCCTGGCGGCTGGTCTGCTGCTGCTCACCGGGGTGACCCTGCTGGGCACTGTGGGCAATGTGCTGGTGCTGGCCAATGACGCGGACAACCGGCTGTACTTCGTGTGCGTCAACAGCATACAGTTCATCGGGTGAGCAAGTTTTCGTCCCCTCCGCAATGGCGGAGGGGACGTTTTTTTATGACATGGCGGGCGCTCGGCCAAAGTCCTGCCGTGCCGTTCAGCCATGGAGCTCATCGAAGGGGAAAAATATATATTGAGTGCCGGCAACTTCGTGCCCATTAATATTGGAATGGGAATCCAGCACCAGTTTATCCGCCAGTACGGAGCCCTGGTAATCCACGCTCCCCTCCGGGCGGAATGTGGTCAGCGTGATGGCGCCGCCGGAAAGCTGGTAGGTTCCCAGCAGAGTGGCGTAATATTCGTTCTCTTTGTTAAACCAGCTTTGAGAGGGAAAATAGGTGCTGTCCTTCTTCCGCTGCTCTACACTGGTATGAATGACGCTCCCGTCTTCGTAGAACCGCAGCGCATAGTTGTTGGTCAGGCCGTTATAGTCAAAATCGGCGATATAACAATAGATGCCGTCATAACGCAAAACGCCAATGTCCTCAGACGGCGCCGGCTCTTCCGTTTTGCATCCGGCGCACAGGAGCGCAAGCGTCAGGCTCAACGCGAAGCACGCAATCCGTTTCATAAAAGGCAGCCTCCCCACTGTTGAGAATATACATAGTATAACACGGGAACGAGGCAAAGCGCAAGCCAAAAATATAGAACTTGTGTTTGACAATCGGAAACAGATGATGTATACTGTCCCCAAAGGGGGAACGGGCCATGGACCGGGTCATCTATCACTGCGACTGCAACAGCTTTTACTGCTCGGTGGAGCTGCTCTCCCACCCGGAGCTGCGCTGCGTCCCCACGGCGGTGTGCGGCGACCCCAAGAGCCGCCACGGCATCATCCTGGCCAAAAACGAGCCCGCCAAGAAATCCGGCGTGCGCACGGCGGAGACCATCTGGCAGGCTAGGCGGAAGTGCCCCGGTCTGGTGCTGCTCCCCGCCCACCGGGGGCTGTATATGGAGTATTCCAAAAAGGTCAACGCCATCTATGACCGCTTTACCGACCTGATCGAGCCCTTCGGCATCGACGAGAGCTGGCTGGACGTGACGGGCACCCTCCACCTGTTCGGCGGCGACCCCCGGGCCCTGGCCGACCGCATCCGGAACACCGTCCGGGAGGAGCTGGGGCTGACCATTTCCGTGGGGGTCTCCTTCAACAAAATCTTCGCCAAGCTGGGCAGCGACTACAAAAAGCCGGACGCCACCACCGTGATCACGGTGGACAACTTCCGGCAGCTGGTCTGGCCCCTGCCGGTGACCGACCTGCTCTATGTGGGCCGGGCGGCGGCCAAGGTGCTGGCCCAGTACGGCGTCACAACCATCGGGGAGCTGGCCGCCTTTGACCGCCTGGCCCTGGCGGAGCTGCTGGGCAAGCAGGGGGGGCAGCTTTGGAACTACGCCAACGGCCTGGAGAACAGCCCCGTGACCCCGGCCGGGACCTACACACCCCCCAAGTCGGTGGGGAATGGAGAGACTTTCTCCCGCAACCTGCTCCGCAGGGAAGAGGTGAGCCGGGGGGTGGCCATGCTGGCGGACGAGGTGGCGGTGCGGCTGCGCAGGCACGCCATGAAGGCGGCCACCTTGCAGGTAACCATCCGGGACCCCAATTTCAAGGATATCTGCCGCCAGCGCCCCCTGGACTCCCCCACCAACACCGCCAGGGAGCTGTACCGCGCCGCCATGGACATCCTGGAGCACAGCTGGAAGTCCGGCGCGCCCATCCGGGCCCTGACGCTCACCGCCCACAACCTGATTCCCGAGGGGGAGGCGGCGGAGCAGCTGGACCTGTTCCAGTCCGCCGCGCCCCAGAAGCGGGACCGGGTGGAACGGCTGGAGCGCACCATGGACGCCATCCGCTCCAAATACGGGCGGAACGCGGTCACGGTGGCCGCCCTGACCAAGCCCCAGGAGCGGGAGGAGGACCCGGATGATTTGCCCTTTTGAGCGTAAAAGGACCCGCCGTCTGGGCGCGGCGGGTCCTTTTTTGCCTTATTTCGTGCCGAAAATGCGGTCGCCCGCGTCGCCCAGGCCGGGGACGATATAGCTGTTTTCGTTCAGCCCCTGGTCCACGGCCCCGCAGTAGATCTCCACATCGGGGTGGGCGCTCTGGACCACCTCAATGCCCTTGGGCGCCGCCACCAGCACCATCAGCTTGATATTGGTGCAGCCGTACCCCTTCATGATCTGGATGGCGGCGTCGGCGCTGCCGCCGGTGGCCAGCATGGGGTCCACAATGAGCACATCCCGCTCGGCGATGTCCCGGGGCATCTTGCAGAAATACTGCACGGGCACCATGGTCTCCTCATCCCGGTACATGCCCAAATGCCCCACCCGGGCGGAGGGCACCATGCGCAGCACGCCGTCCACCAGACCCAGGCCGGCCCGGAGTATGGGCACCACGGCAAACTTCTTGCCCTTCAGCGTGGGGGCCTCCATTTTGCAGATGGGCGTCTCGATCTCCTTGGTGGTGAGAGGCAGGTCCCGGGTGGCCTCGTAGGTGAGCAGCATCCCGATCTCGGACACGATCTCCCGGAAGTCCTTGGTGGAGGTGTCCTTATCCCGCAGGATGGTGAGCTTGTGGGCCAGGAGAGGGTGGTTGACCACATGTACTTTTTCGTTCATATCGGCAGCTCCTTTGTATTGAAATGGGCGGCTTGTGCATATCTGAATTATTATATCACGGTTTCCGCGCCCTGCCAATGGGGGAGCGGGAGATTTTTTGCGCCAACCGCCTATCCCGCCAAAACGACCGTCCATCCCGATTGGCTGGACTTTTGGAAGCCGGATGGGTATACTGAAACCAACGAAAGGGGGAAGCGCGGATGAAGGTGGAAATACAGATCGACCCGGAGCTGGACGAGCCGGTGGTTGTCCTGCGCGTCCCCAGCCCCACCGAGGAGGCGGAGGCCCTGGCCCAGCGCCTGCGGGGGGAGGCGGTCCCCCAGCCCTTCACCGTCTACCAGGAGCGGGAGGCGCTGCGGGTGAGCCGGTCCATGGTGCTGCGGTTCTACGCCGAGGACAAGGGGGTGTCCTGCCAGACGGGCAAGGGTGTGTTCTCCGTGCGCCAGCGGCTGTACGAGCTGGAGGAGGAGCTGGCGGGCACCCGGTTCGTGCGGGTGTCCAACTCGGAGATCGTGAACTTGGACCGGGTGGCGGGGCTGGACCTGACCCTGGCGGGCACGATTAAAATGACCCTGGAGGGCGGGACGGTGTGCTGGGTATCCCGGCGGTACGTGAAGAAAATCAGACAGGCCCTTGGACTGTGAAGGAGGGACACGGAGATGGAAGAATTCAAAAAGCAATGGCTTCCCCGGGCGCTGATCGGCGGAGCAATCGGCGCAGCCCTGATGCTGGCTCTTGTGTGGGTGCTGGACGCCATGCCCTGGATGAGCCACATCTGGCATTTCAGAAACCCCTTCGCCGTCTGGGCGGAGTGGCTCATTGACGGCTCGGGCTGGCCGGGTCCCTCGCTGCCCAACCTGTGCCTGGCCATCCTGGCGGGCGCGGAGGTGGGCGTGGCCACCCTCCCCTTCGCCGACAGCGGGCGGGAGCTGGTGGCGCGCTCCCTGGTCCACTTTGCGGTGATGTCCCTCACAGTGGGCCTGTGGGCGGCAATCGATTTCGGCGTGCGTGAGCTGCCCTTCTTCCTCGTCCCCCTGGCGCTGGTGTACGCCCTGGTGTGGCTGGGCCGCTGGGTTGGGTGGTATGCGGAGGTGGCCGCCATCCGGGAAAAGCTGGGGCTGGCCCCCGGCCCGTCCCTGTTCCACTGGAAGGAATCCCTGCCCTACCTGGGCTTCGCCTTTCTGCTGTGCGATGTGCTGCCCCTGGCGCTGCGGGTGTGCGACGCCCCCGATGTGCCGGTGCTGGTGGGCCTGCTCCTTCCCTATCTGCTGCTGCCGGTGGGGAGCTTCATGTCGGGGCTGTCCCTGGGGCGGCGGCATGGGTTCTGCCCGCTGTACCCCCTGGCCTGCGGGGCGTTCTTCCTGCCGACGGTGTTTCTGCTGATGAATTACACCGCGCTGCCCCACTGCCTGATGGCGGCCGTTCCCGCCCTGGCAGGCAATTTGGCCGGAGCGGCCCGGCACCGGATGAAGCGGAAAAAGGGGGCGGACGCGCCGTGATCTGGCTTGTATTCGCCGCGTTTCTGTTCGTCCCGATGGTCCTCCAGTGGATGATCCTGCGCTTTACGGAAACCCGGCTGCGCATCCTGCGCTGGACGCTGCTGACGCTTCCTGCGCTTCTGACCCCGCGGGGGTACTGGTACCTGACCGCCTCCTTTGAGGAATACCCCCGCCACGAGGAGCTGGCGGGGACCCTGCTGTGGATCTTCGCCGCCCTGTCCCTGGCGGGCTGGGGACTGGGCTGGGGCCTCTACCAGCTGCAAAAAGGGGGAAGAGATACATGACGATGGCTCAGCTTTTTCTCTTGATTATGGCCGCGGCAATTTTTTTGGCGAGTCTGGCCGCCCTGACCGCCTTCGCGGTGCAGCTTATCATCCTGAGCCTGACGGAGCGCCGTTTTCGGCTCCTGCGATGGGTGACGCTGGCGGCTCCGGCGCTGGCGCTGGGCTGCGGCATTCTGGTGGAGTCCGCCGTCTGGCTGGGGGCGGCGGTGTCGATTTTTCTTGGCTGGGGGCTGGCCTGGCTTGCCTACAACCGCATCCGCGGCGGAGACCATCCCCCAGAGCCGGGCCCCGAGGGAAAAAACGCCAACGAAAAGGGACACGCCTGAACGTGTCCCTTTTTTGGGCTTTATCCATAAAAAAAGCGGCGGAAAAGGCGGATTTCACGGCGACAAAACGGGCTTGTATTTTTGAGGGAAATGGAATACAATATAATGGCATATGAAATGGAAGGCAACCCTCTTGCAGGCATAGAAAGGAAGGTTCCCATGAAAATACAAACTGAAAAGGGTCTCGTCCGGCTCACCAGCGACGTGTACTCCAATCTCACCGGCGCGGTGGCCACCAGCTGCTACGGCGTAAAGGGCATGGCGTTCCGCTCCCGAACCGACGGTCTGGTCCATCTGCTGCGCCGGGAGTCCATGTCCAAGGGCGTGAAGATCGTCTATAACGACGACCAGTCCATCTCCATCGACCTCCATATCATCGTGGACAACGGGGTGAACCTGCTGGCGGTGGGAGAGTCCATCCAAAACGAAGTGAAGTACAACGTCCACCGCCTGACGGGGGTGGAGGTGCGCAGCGTGAACGTCTGCGTTGATTCCATGGTGATCGGCTGAGGCCGTGCAGACCAGACAGAAAGGATTATCCGAATATGGTAGATATCATTGACGGCGCGCTGTTCCAGCGCATGGTGATCCACGGCTCCGCCTCCATCAACGCACAAAAGCAGGCCATCAACGACCTGAATGTATTCCCCGTCCCCGACGGCGACACCGGCACCAACATGTCCCTGACCATCGGCACCGCCGCCGCCGAGGCCAAAAAGAAGCCCAACCAGTCCATCGGCAAGGCCGCGTCGGTCAACGCCTCCGCCCTGCTACGGGGCGCCCGGGGCAACTCCGGCGTGATTTTGTCCCTGCTGTTCCGAGGCGTGTCCAAGGGGCTGAAAGAGAAGGACGAGGCCGACGGCATTGCCTTCGCCGCAGCCTTGAACGAGGGCGTGTCCGCCGCGTACAAGGCGGTGATGAAGCCCGCCGAGGGCACCATTCTCACTGTGTCCCGTCTGGCCGCCGCCAAGGGCGCGGAGACCGCCGCGGAGCACAACAGCGTGGAGGCGGTGCTGGAGGCCGCCATCACAGAGGGGCAGATCGCGCTGGCCGACACCATCAACCAGAACCCGGTGCTGAAGAAGGCCGGGGTGGTGGACGCGGGTGGCAAGGGCTTTTTGTGCATCCTCCAGGGCATGCTGGACGAGCTGCGGGGCATCCCCGCCCCCGAGGAGGAGAACGACGCCCTGCCGGTGAAGGAGTCCGCCGACTTCGCCGCCCTCACCGACGAGGAGATTACCTTCACCTTCGACACCGTGTTCATCGTCCGCAAAACCATGAATAAGTCCATCGAGCCCTTCCGCGCCTACCTGAACAGCATCGGCGACAGCCTGGTCATCGGCGAGGACGACGAGGCGTTCAAGGTCCACGTCCACACCGACATCCCCGGCGCGGCGCTGAGCGAGGCCCAGAAGTACGGCACGCTGGAGCTGGCCAAGATCGAGAACATGCGCACTCAGTACGAGGACATGGCCGCGGGCAAGAAGCCCCAGAGCACCGACGACCTGGACCAGATCGAGGCCGATCTGGAGGCTCAGGAGGCCAGGGAGGAGGACACCGTCGCCGCTCCCGAGAAGAAGTTCGGCGTGGTGGCGGTCAGCGCCGGCGAGGGCATGGCCTCCGTGTTCCGCGACCTGGGCGTGGACGGCGTCATCTCCGGCGGCCAGACCATGAACCCTTCCACCGAAGACATCCTGCGGGAAATCGCCCGCACTCCTGCCGAGGTGGTGTTCGTCCTGCCCAACAACAAGAACATCATCATGGCCGCCCAGCAGTGCGTGGGGCTGGTGGAGGGCAAGGAAATTGTCGTGATTCCCACCCGCACCGTGCCCCAGGGCATCTCCGCCATGCTGGTGCTGGACACCGAGGCGGACACCGAGGCCAACGCCGCCGCCATGGAGGAGGCCCGGAAGAACGTGCACACCTCCGAGATCACCTACGCCGCCCGGGACTCCGACTTTGACGGCTTTGAGATCCACGAGGGCGACTACATGGCCCTGGCGGAGGGCCAGCTGTTTGGCACGGACCGGGCCATCGACGGCCTGCTGGAGCGCCTTGCCAAGGCGGACTCACAGCAGAACGCCGAGTTCATCAGCATCTTCTACGGCGAGGACGTCACCGAGGAGCAGGCCAACGGCGCGCTGGACATCTTCCAGAAGCAGTGCCCCAACGCCGAGATCACCCTGCTGTCCGGCGGCCAGCCCGTGTACTACTATATGATTTCTGCGGAATAACCAAATACACGTGAGCGCCCGGGCCTGGCCCGGGCGCTTTTTTGCGTCCTGAAAATTTCTATCGAGAAAATGTAAAATAGGCTTGACACAAAATGTAAAGTGCGCTATACTCCTACTTGTAAAGCAAACTTTACAATTCAAGGAGGGATGACATGGAAAACCGCATCGCCGCCCTGAGAAAGGAGCGGCGCATTTCCCAGGCGGAGCTGGCGGAGGCGGTGTCCGTCACCCGGCAGACCATCATTTCGCTGGAAAGCGGACGGTACAACGCCTCGCTCCTGCTGGCCCACAAGATTGCCAAATACTTTGAGACAACCATTGAGGACATTTTTTTATTTGAGGAGGAAGAATCATGAGGCGCAATTGCAATTTTGAGAAAAACCCTGCCTTTGCCGCCGGTGTGGTGCTGATGTGGACGGGTATTTTCGTCACCAATGTGCTGGAGGTTCAGGGCGCGCTGTATCACGCGGCGCATTTTATCAGCGGCGCGGGCATCGGTCTGGCGTTCATCGGCCTGCTGTACGGCGCCCCTAAGACCAGGCCCCTGTTTGATAAATTCCACGCCTGCAAGCTGCGGCTGCTGGGGCGGGAAAACGCCGGGTGAGGAGGAAAAACCCATGTTAATGAGAATGTTTGACACCTCGGACTACGACCGTTCCCTGCGCCGCCGCCGTCTGATGTCCCTGGGTCTGCTGGCGGTGGGAATCACGGGTATCGTCTGCTATTTCCTGCTGATTCACCACAGCGACGTGCTGTCCGACTACGCCCGTGGATTCTATTTGGGCGCGGCCAGCGGCATAACGATTGGCTCGGTGATCCTTCTAATTCGGATGCAGTACCTGCTCACCCACCCGGAGGCCCGGAAAAAGGCCAAAATCCAGGAGCAGGACGAACGGGAGAAGGCCATCATCAATCAGGCGTTCCAGTTTGCCGGGATGTTCACCTTTTTTGCCGCCGTGGCGTCTATGTTCGTGCTGGTGGCGGTGAGCAAGACAGCGGCCCTGGCGGTGTTCGGCGTCATCGTGGTGTACGCTGTCAGTTGGCCGCTGGCCAGCCTGTACCTGTCCAAAAAGCTGTGAGCGCCCGGTATCTGACGCTGAACATCACTCCCGAGTTGGCGGGGCGGGAGGTGAACACCCTCCTGCGCCGCACCCTGGGGCTGTCTGGCACCGTCCTGCGCCGGGTGAAGTGGCTGGAGGACGGCATCACCCTGGACGGCGTGCGGGTGAATGTCCGCGTCCGGGTGGAGGAGGGGCAGACGCTGGCCGTCCGGCTGACCGACCCGGCCCCGGTATCCGGCGTCGTCCCAGCGGAGGGGCCGCTGGATATCGCATATGAGGACGCCGACCTGATTGTGCTCAACAAGGCCCCCGGCGTGCTGGTCCACCCCGGACACGGCCACTTTGACGATACCCTGGGCAATTATTTGATGTGGCACTACGGGCAGACCGGGGAGGAGTCGGATTTTCACCCCGTCCACCGGCTGGACAAGGGCACCTCCGGCCTGTTGGTTATCGCCAAGCACGCCCACTCCCAAGAGAAGCTGAAAAACCAGCTCCACACCAGCGAATTTCGCCGGGTGTATCTGGCGGTGTGCGACGGCGTCCCGCCCGAACCGAGCGGGACAGTGGACGCCCCCATCGGTTCTGTGGACGGCTCCCTGGTGGCCCGTGAAGTCCGTCCCGACGGCAAACCCGCCCGGACCCATTATCAGGTGGTGCGGACCTGTGGACCCCGCGCTCTGGTAGAGTTAGAGCTGGAGACGGGGCGGACCCACCAAATCCGTGTTCACATGGCCTGCATTGGCTGTCCGCTGACGGGAGATTTTCTGTATGGGACGGAAAACGGGACGCTGATTGCCCGTCCCGCCCTTCACTCGGCGCGGCTGGAGCTGACCCATCCCATCACCGGAGAGCGGCTGGCCTTTTCCGCGCCCTTGCCCGCCGATCTGGCGGCGCTGATTCCGGAGGAGAATAGTTCATGAAAAAATTACAGCTTGCCAGCCTTATTGTGCTGGGCTTGTCGGTGCTTCTATGGACGTCAGGCCGGATTTTCTTCCCACTGCCCGACTGGGCCGTGCGGGCAAACGGCATCGTCATGATGATTGCCATGGCGCTGCTGGTGTTTGCCGCTGTCCGGCGAAAGGTTAAAAATTGATGAAGATGCCCGGAGCTGCATTGACGTATAATACTGCATGTTGTATACTGCGCATGATATCAGCCGCTACATGAGAAAGGAATGGTGAACATGGCGAAAAACGATCGCTTTCAAGTCATCCATGAGGAAGGAAACGCCCTGACCAGCGGCGTCCGGCAGGTGCTGTTGGACACCTCCACCGGAGTGCAATACCTGTTTGTCCACTCCGGCTATGCCGGGGGGCTGTGCCCCTTGGTTGACAGGGAGGGCGGGCCCCTGAAATGGGACGTATAAAAAGTCCGGGGAATTTCCCCGGACTTTTTCTGTTTCTCCTGTGACCTCCGGCGCAAAACCGCGTCTTTATGGGTGAAAGGGCCTTTCGAGGAGTGATAACCATGGACGACAACGAGATCATTGAGCTGTTCTTTGCCCGGGACGAGTGCGCCATCGAGTCCGCCAGCCGGGTGTACGGCGCGTACTGCACCGCTATTGCGAAAAACATTTTGGACGACCAGGGCGCGGCGGAGGAGTGCGTCAACGACACCTGGCTGAAATGCTGGCAGTCCATCCCACCCCAGCGGCCCAGGTCGCTGAAAAACTTTGCGGGGCGCATCGTGCGCAATCTGGCGTTGAGCGCCCTGCGCTCGGAGACGGCCCGGAAGCGGGGCGGCGGTCAGCTCCAATTGGCGCTGGACGAGCTGAGCGAGGTGGTGTCCGGCGGCGACACGCCGGAAGGGGCGCTGGATCGGAAGGCTTTTCGGGCGGCTCTGGATGATTTCCTGGCGGGCCTGCCGGAGCGGAACCGGAATCTGTTCCTCCGGCGGTACTGGTACTTAGACAACGTAGAGGCGCTGGCAAAGCGCTATTCCATGAGCAAGACCCAGGTGACCACCACGCTTCACCGCCTGCGGGTCAAGCTGCGCGTCCATCTTCAACAGGAGGGATTTGAAGTATGAAAAACCATGAGCTTTTGGATATGATCGGTGACGTGAGTGAGGAGTATGTCCAAGGGGTGGACAGCAATGTGGTCCGACCCCGGTTCCGCTGGAAAACCCTTGCGGCCTGCGCCGCCTGCGCCGCGCTGGTGCTGGGGGCCTATCCTGTGTACCAGGCTGCGAATCCTCCGCTCCACAGCTATACCGTGATGGAGGCAGGCGGGGCTTTGGCCACCCTGGACGATACCAAGGCCCCCGCAGGGAGCAGCACTGGCACGCCGGGCCAGGGCGCGCCGGACCCGGCCCCCGCGTCCACCTCAGGCTCCGGCTCTGTCTATGACCCCAACCCCAACACCCTCCCTGGCGGAGCCTATATAGGGGGCGACGCAGGCGAATCCGGAATTGACGGCGCCCACTACAGCAAGCCCGGCCTGGACACCCCGGTACAAGAGGCGGCGCTGTGGTATGACGCGCTGATGAAAACCTACCGTTTGGACGAAAACCCTGAGTGGTACGGCGGGGCATGGATCGCGGGTGAGCGGCTTCTGGCCGTGGCCATCGTGGACGGCTTCCACACGCCGGAGTTGGAGGCGGAGATTCAAGAGGCCGCCGGGGAAGGGGCTGTGCTCCGATTCTCCACGGTGAAGTATTCCATGGAGTTCCTGAACGGCCTGATGGAACCTGCTGTCCGGGCGCTGGACAGCACGGATCTGTGTGCCGGATTGGGTGTTGACGTGATGGCCAACTGTTTGGGTGTGGACCTTTACAGCGACAGCGATACCATCCCCGACCGTGTGCTGGCCGCCCTGGCCCATTTGGACCCGGACGGCGACGCCATTCGGGTGCGGCTGTTCACTGGCAAGCTGTCCACCTTGACAGATGAGGCGGTAAAAGGACCCGCCCCCGGCGCGGTGGAGGACGGCGAACGGGAAACCTCCACCCCCATCGACGGCAGCGAACCCATCCCCGGCGGCGCCACCCATCCCACCCGCGAGGAGGCCGAGCAGATGAAAGAGGCGGATCAGGCAGCGGCATATGACCTGCCCCAAGCAGATCCTGGCATCATTGCCGAGGGCGAGTAAATTCCTCTTTTCATTTGGAAAGAAATCGGTTATAATGTTTGCCAGCCGGGTGCAGAAGCCCCGGCTGGCAATTTTTACTTTGAGGTGACCGATATGGCCCGAAACGATATGGACCGCCCCACTTTAAAAATCTCCTACAACGCCCCCGTAGCGCTTACCTTTGCCCTGCTGTCCCTGGGCGCGCTGGTGGCAAATCACTTCACCGGCGGCTGGACCAACGCCAACCTGTTTTCCGTCTATCAGTGTTCTCTAAGCGACCCGCTGGCTTGGTTCCGCTTTTTCGGCCACGTGCTGGGCCACAGCGGCTACGCCCACTACATCGGCAACATTGTGCTGATTCTGGTGCTGGGCCCCAATCTGGAGGACCGCTTCGGCAGCTGGAACGTGCTGTGGGCCATCCTGTTTACCGCCCTGGTGTCGGGGCTTGTGCAGTTCATCTTTTTCCCCGGCACCGCCCTGCTGGGCGCGTCGGGCATCGTGTTCATGATGATCCTGCTGTCCTCCTTCGGCGGAGTGCGCAACGGCACCATCCCCACCACGCTGATTTTTGTGGCCATCTTCTACCTGGGCGGCGAGCTGTGGGACGCCGTCTTTGTCCGGGACAACATCTCCCAGCTCACCCACATCATCGGCGGGCTGTGCGGCACAGTGCTGGGGTTCGCGCTGTCCGGCAGGCGGTGAATCCTGCCCCCCTCCCTTTGGAGGGGGCTTTTTCCCGCTGTAAACAATATGTGAACAACATATATTTTCCTTGACAGGCGGGATAGCAAGGGCTAATATATGTGAAGCAAATATATTGGGAGGTGTTACCGTGAACGAGGAGGACCGCATCTCCATCCTCACCGTGTTCCAGACCCTGAAAACCAAAACCGCCCGCCTGCTGGAGCCCATCGTCCAGGCGGAGGGGCTCACCCCTTTGCAGGCCTCCGTGCTGCTCCAGCTCGCCCGCCGGGACGCCGCTGTCGGCGACATCAGCGAGGCCACCTGCATGGGGCAGGCCAACGCCTCCTCCCTGTGCAAAAAGCTGGAGCAGAGCGGATACCTCACCCGCAGCCGGGGCCGTCCCGACGGGCGGGTAGTCACCCTCTCCCTGACCCCAAAGGGCCGGGAGACGGCGGGGCGCATCCAGCGGCGGCTGGACCACTATCTGGAGCTGCTCAACGCCCTGCCCTCCGGCACAAAGGAGGAGCTGAAGCGGGGCTTGCAGGCCGCGAACCAAATGCTGGACTATCTTTTTGAACAAACCAAAGGAGACCAAGACCTATGCTGAAGCTATCCAACATCACCAAGCAGTATACCCTGGGCGGCAATACCATCGACGCCCTGCGGGGCATCGACCTGGAGTTCCGGGAAAACGAGTTCGTGTCCATCCTGGGGCCCTCGGGCTGTGGCAAAACCACCACCCTGAACATCATCGGCGGGCTGGACCGCTACACCAGCGGCGACCTCATCATTAACGGCCGCTCCACCAAGGACTACAAAGACTCGGATTGGGACGCCTACCGCAACCACTCCATCGGCTTCGTGTTCCAAAGCTACAACCTGATCCCCCACCAGACGGTGCTGGCCAACGTGGAGCTTGCCCTGACCCTGGCGGGCGTGTCCAAAAAGGAGCGCCACCGCCGCGCCGTTGAGGCCCTGGAACGGGTGGGCCTGGGGGACCAGCTCAATAAGGTTCCCTCCCAAATGTCCGGCGGACAGATGCAGCGGGTGGCCATCGCACGGGCCCTCATCAACGACCCGGACATCCTGCTGGCAGACGAGCCCACCGGCGCGCTGGACTCAGAGACCTCGGTGCAGGTGATGGAGCTGTTGAAGGAGGTGGCCCGGGACCGGCTGGTGGTCATGGTCACCCACAACCCGGAGCTGGCCCAGCAGTATTCCACCCGCATCGTCACCCTGAAGGACGGCCTGGTCACCGGGGACTCCAACCCCTACCATTCGGAGAAACAGGCCCCGGTCCTCACCGGCAAGCAGGCCCGCGGGGAGCACAAGACCTCCATGTCCTTCCTGACGGCCCTGTCCCTGTCGCTGACCAACCTGCGCACCAAGATGGGCCGGACGGTGCTCACCGCCTTCGCCGGGTCCATCGGCATCATCGGCATTGCCCTGATCCTGGCCCTGTCCACCGGCATCAACGACTATATCAACCAGGTGCAGGAGGACACCCTGTCCAGCTACCCCCTGACCATCCAGGCGGAGAGCACCGACATGACCGCCATGATGGCCTCCCTGATGGGGGCCCGGCGGGACCAGCTCACCGGCGGGGAGGCGCAGGGCCAGGACCCCGACCGGGTGTACGCCTCCACCGTCATGTACGACATGATGGACTCCATGCTCAACGCCCAGGTGGAGACCAACAACCTCCAGGCGTTCAAGGAATACCTGGACAACGGGGGCGGCGGCATCAAGGATATGGCCAACGTCCACTACAGCTACGACTTCGACTTTGACATCTACACCCAGGACGAGAACGGCGACATCATCAAGTGCGACGTGATGACCCTCATGCAGGACGCCATGACCGCCATGTACGGCGGGGACTACTCCTCCTACTTCGAGCAGATGGGGTCCATGTACTCCGCCATGGACGTATGGGAGGAGCTGCTCCCTGGGGAAGACGGCGAGCTGGTGGCCCCTCAGGTCAAGGCGGACTACGAGCTGCTCTACGGCGGCTGGCCTCAGAGCTACGACGAGGTCGTCCTGTTTGTGGACGGGAACAACGAGATCTCCGACCTGATGCTGTACGCCCTGGGCCTCATGCCCCACGACGACATGGAGGAGGCCATGATCTCCATGTCCAAGGGGGAGACCGTGGAGACCCCCGAGCTAAGCTGGTCCTATGAGGAGCTGTGTGAGCTGGGCTTCAAGCTGGTCCTCCCGTCGGAGTACTACCAGCACGACCCGGACACTGGCACCTACACCGACATGTCCGCCACCGAGGCGGGCATGGACTTCCTCTATAACAGCGACGACACCGGCGTGCGCCTGAAGGTGGCGGGCATCGCCCGGCCCGTTGGGGACGGAAACGGCATGGGCGGCGGCATGACCTCCGGCGGCATCGGCTACACCAGCGCCCTGACCCGGTTTGCCATCGAGACCACCGGGGAGACCGAGATTTTGAAGCGGCAGTTGGCCGACCCGGACACTGACGTGATCTGTGCCCTGCCCTTCCCCAAGGACACCGACGTGGAACCCACCGACGAGGAAAAGGCGGACGCCATCACCGAATACCTGTCCACCTTGTCCGTCCAGGAGAAGGCCGCGGCTTACATCGACGTGATGGGCCAGCCCTCCCGGGAGTACGTGGACGGGGTGGTGGAGCAGCAGATGGACGGCATGACCCGGGAGTCCATCGAAGCCATGATCGTGGAGCAGTATTCCACGGAAATGGGGGTCAGCGGGGACACCGTGGCGGACTACATCTCCGATATGAGCGACGACGAGCTGTTTAACCGGGTGGAGGAGGCCATCGCCCAGGGCGTGCGGGAGCAGTACGCCGCCGCCGTGGAACAGCGGCTGTCCGCCCAGACCAACGACCAGCTCGCCTCCATCCTGGACCTGACCCTGGAGCAGCGCACCGCTGATCCGGGGGACGGCGCAACCGTCGAACCCGAGTTCACCTCCATGCCTGCCGGGATGAACCCCAACATGAGCACGAATCCCGCCATGGCCGCCCCCAGCCCCTTTACCCCGGAGCAGTTCGTCTACCTGTACGACCACTATATGCCCCCCACCCGGTCCTCCTCCACCTATGAGGATAATCTGGACCTGCTGGGCTACGTGCGGCTGGACTCACCCTCCTCCATCAGCATCTATGCCACCACCTTTGCCCAAAAGGACGAAATCGCCGACCTTATCGCCGAGTACAATGAGGGCGTGGCCGACGAGGAGGACGAGATCACCTACACCGACTACGTGGCCCTGCTCATGAGTTCCATCACCGGCATCATCAGCGGCATCAGCTACCTGCTCATCGCCTTTGTGTCCATCTCCCTGGTGGTGTCCTCCATCATGATCGGCATCATCACCAACATCTCCGTGCTGGAGCGCACCAAGGAGATCGGCATTCTGCGGGCCGTGGGCGCGTCCAAGCGGGACGTGTCCCGGGTGTTCAACGCCGAGACCCTGATCGTGGGTCTGGCGGCGGGTGTGCTGGGCATTCTGGTCAGCGTGCTGGCCACCTTCCCCATCAACGCCATCATCCATGACCTGACAGGCCTTGACGACCTCACCGCGGTCCTGCCTCCGGCGGCGGGAGCCATCCTGGTGGCCATCAGCGTGGCGCTCACCGTGTTCGCCGGACTGGTGCCCTCCCGGGGCGCGGCCAAGAAGGACCCGGTGGAAGCACTGCGGAGCGAATAAGGAGTTTCCTCCATGACACAGCTTGAACGCATTGTCCAGTATGCTCAGGTTCGCTATGGGACTGAGCCGGAACACCTGTGGGCAAAATATCCCGATTATATGGTATTCCGGCACCCTGCCGGCAAAAAATGGTACGCCGCTCTTATGAATGTGCCGGAGCACAGGCTGGGACTGCCGGGAGACGGCTCGGTTGACGTTTTAGATGTCAAATGCGATCCGCGTATGATCGGCTCCCTGCTGTCTGAAAAAGGATTTCTTCCGGCCTACCACATGAGTAAAAGCACCTGGATCTCTGTTCTTTTGGACGAGTCGGTGCCGGATGAACAGATTCTTTCTCTGATAGAATTGAGCTATGACAGTGTAGCTCCAAAGCGGAAGAAAAAGCAGCAAGACTGCTGAGAAGGGCGGCTGTCCCCGGGCAGCCGCCCTTCCCCCTTGCAATTCCCCAGCTTTGTGATATAATTTCAAGGATATTTCCCAAGATTGGAGAAATTCCCATGGATTACTTTCACCTGTCCGCCGGACAGGACGCCATCGGCCGCATCAGCGCTTTGGGGCTGGCCCACCTTGGGGACGGCGTGTACGAGCTGATGGTGCGCTCCTGGCTGTGCCTCCACGGCAAGGCCACCAACGCGGGGCTGCACAAGGCGGCGGTCAAATACGTAGCCGCCCCCGCCCAGGCACGCCTGGTCCATGCCATCCTGCCTATCCTCACCGAGGAGGAGCTGGGGGTATACCGCCGGGGCCGCAACAGCCACACCGCCGCCGTCCCCAAGGGGGCCAGCGTGGGGGAGTACCACGCCGCCACGGCCCTGGAGTCCCTGTTCGGCTGGCTGTACCTGCAAGGCCGGACAGACCGGCTCAACGAGCTGTTTGACGCCATGATGGAGGAGGCCGACCATGCCTTTTGACGCGATTTTCATGACCGCCCTGGCCGGGGAGCTTCGGCAAACCCTCACCGGCGGCAAGGTGGACAAGCTCTACCAGCCCGCCCGGGACGAGGCGGTGCTCCATATGCGCGCCGGACGGGACAACGTGCGCCTGTTGCTCTCCGCCAGCCCCGCCCATCCCAGGGCCCAGCTCACCCGCGTCCCCCGGGAAAACCCGGAGACGCCCCCCATGTTCTGCATGCTGCTGCGCAAGCACTTCACCGGGGCGCGGCTGCTGGAGCTGACCCAGCCCTCCATGGAGCGGCTGCTGGACTTCCGCTTCGAGACTCTGGACGAACTGGGCGACCGGGTGGAGCGCCGCCTGGTGCTGGAGTGCATCGGGCGCAAGTCCAACCTCATCATGCTGGACGCTGCGGGCCGGATCACCGACTGTATGCGCCGGGCCGACGGCGATTTGTCCGCCAAGCGCCCGGTGATGCCGGGACTGTACTACCAGCTCCCCGAGCCCACCGGACGGCTGGACCCCTCGGCCATGACGCCGGAGGAGCTGCGGGCCCATGTCCTCGCCAACGCCCCGGAGGGGGACGGCCAGGACAAATGGCTGTTGGACAGCTTCAACGGCCTGTCCCCCCTCGTCGCCCGTGAATTGGCATTCCAGGGCGGGGGCGGCCGGGAGGGGCTGGCGGACCGTTTCCACCGGCTCATGGACCGGGTACGCGCCGGGGACTACACCCCCACCGTTCTGATCAAGGACGGCAAGCCCATGGACTTCACCTTCATGCCCGTCCTGCAATACGGCCCCCAGGTGGAGCTGAAGCGTTATCCCACCTTCTCCGCTTTGCTGGACGACTTCTACGAGCAGAAGGAGGCCCAGGAGCGGGTCAAGCAGCGGGGCCAGGACTTTATCCGCTCCGTCACCCAGGCCCGGAACCGCACGGCCAAGAAGATCGCCAACCAGGAAGGCGACCTGGCCCGATCCGCGGACCGGGAAAAGCTGCGCCGGTACGGGGACATCATCACCACCAATTTCTATCAGATGTCCAAGGGGCAGAGCGTCCTCCGGGCCCAGGACTATTACGACCCGGAATGCAAAGACGTGGACATCCCCTTGGACCCCCTGCTCACCCCCCAGCAGAACGCCGCCAAATATTACAAGGACTACAAGAAGGCCCAGAAGGCGGAGGAAATGCTGACCATCCAGTTGGAGAAGAACCGCCGGGAGCTGGACTACCTGGACAGCGTATTGCAAATGATCACCCTCTCCGAGGGGGACCGCGACCTCCAGGAAATCCGCCAGGAGCTGATGGACAACGGCTATCTCAAGCAGCACAAGCGGAAGATGACCGCCAAGGGCCGGGTCAAGCTCGTCCACGCCAAGCCCATGGAGTTCCGCTCCAGCGCGGGGCTCACCATCCTGGTGGGCAAAAACAACAGCCAGAACGACCGCCTGACCCTGAAGGACTCCGACAAGCGGGACCTGTGGCTCCACGCCCAAAAGCTCCACGGCTCCCATGTCATTTTAAAAACCGGCGGAGCCGAGCCGGACGGGCAGTCCCTCACCGAGGCGGCCATGCTGGCGGCCTGGTTCTCCCAGGGCCGGGAATCGGGACAGGTTCCGGTGGACTACACCTTGGTAAAGGTGGTCAAGAAGCCCGCCGGGGGCAAACCCGGCTACGTGATCTACAACACCTACCGCACCCTGTATGTCACCCCCAGCGAGGAGCTGGTGAGGCAGCTGCGGGGCGGGCAAAAGAATTGAGCAGGAGGAAGCTATGGCCGACACCATTTCACAAAACGAGCTGCGCCGCAACGCGATGGAATTCATCCGCCTGCGCGCCGGAATTCCCATCCAGGCCTGGCCCCGCTTCGGCCGGGACGTCATCTTGGCGGAGGAGGACGGCCCTGCCGGTTCCCTGCTGTTCTCCTGCCGCACGGACGCCTCCATGTGCAATCCGCTGGGCATCGTCCACGGCGGCGTCACCGCCGCTTTGGTGGACACCTGCATGGGCATCACCTGCGCCGCCCAGTGCGGCTCCACCGGCACCCCCACCATTACCATGACGGTGAACTACGCCCGCCCCGTCCCGCCGGACGCGGATATCCGGGTGCGCGCCCATACCGTGCGGGTGGGGCATTCCTCGGGGCAGATGTCGGCAGAGGTCTTTCTCCCGGAGGCTCCGGATGAGCTTCTTGTCACCGCCACCGGCGTATACAGCGTCAAAAGGCCGCGCCCATAAGGGCGCGGCCTTCGCCTATTTTTGCAGCAGCATCCCGCTGCGGGGGTGCACCGTCACCCAGTTGCCCTGGGAGATGAGGGGCTTGTGCTGGTCGGCGCTGACGCCGTCCGCCCGGATGGTCCACCGCCCGGAGGGCAGCTGGATGGCATAGTCGTGCTCCGTGGCGTTGTAGGCCACAAACAGCCGCTCCCCGCGGGCTCCGCCGTCCTCCACCTGGAAGGACACCACCCCGTCCCGGTAGACGTTGGCCTCCACGATCCGCTTGGCCGCCTCCGGAGTCTTGTCGCACAGCCCGGGCAGGGATTTGCGCAGACGGATGAGCTGGCGGTAGTAATCCGTCAGCTCCCCAAAGGTCCAGGCCCGGTGCCAGTCCAGCTTGTTGATCTCGGGAGAGGACTTGTAGCTGTTGTGGTCCCCCAGCTTGGTACGGGCGAACTCCTCTCCCGCCTGGAGGAACAGGTTTCCCTGACAGGTGAAGCAGATAAACGCCGCCAGCTTGTTCTGGGCCAGCAGGTCCTCCCGGGAGTCCTGGTAGGAGAAGGCCCCCGCCTTCCCCGAGCTCTGGGCCAGCTTATCCCACAGGGTGAAATTGTCGTGGGCGGACACATAGTTGATGACCTGGGAGCAGGCCCTCGGCTTGAAATCTCCCACGCCTCCCATCCAGCCGGAGACGGCGCACAGAATGGTCTCCCCCAGCCCCGTGCCGCCGTTGACGAAACCGGGCTGCTCGGCGTGGAAGCAGTCGCCCTTGACGGCGTCTCTGGTGGTGTCGCAGAACACGGCGATGTTGGGGTCCAGCCGGGGGACGCTGTCCTTCAGGGCGGAGGTGGTTCCCGGCTCCGTGGGGGAGTCCGCCGCCCGCCAGGGTTCGCCGTATACCAGCTTCTCCCCCGGGCCGAACAGGCTGTCCAGCGTCCATCGGATGCGATTCATCAGCTCCACGGTGAGCAGGCCCATCAAATCGAAGCGGAAGCCGTCGATGTGGTACTCGCGGGCCCAGTATATCACCGAGTGAAGAATATAATTGTCCACCATAGCCCGGCCCGCCGCGATGTCGTTGCCGCAGCCCGAGCCGTTGGACAGCCCTCCGTCCGCCCAGCGGCGGTAGTAATACCCCGGCGCGGAGCGCTCCAGCCAGGAGTCGGCGGCGTAGGTGTGGTTGTACACCACGTCCATCACCACCCGGACGCCGTTCTGATGGAGGGCCTGAATCATCTCCTTGCACTCCCGGATGCGGACGGCGCCGTCGGACGGGTTGGTGGAGTAGCTGCCCTCGGGCACATTGTAGTTCATGGGATCGTAGCCCCAGTTGAACTGGTCCTCGCCGCCCCCCTCGTCCACCGAGCCGAAGTCATAGATGGGCAGCAGCTGGACATGGGTGACGCCCAGGCTTTTCAGGTGCTCCATGCACAAAGGAAGCCTTCCCTCCTGGTCCTTCCAGGAAAAGGCGCTGAACTTCCCCCGCCGCTCGGCCGGGACGCCGCTCTGCGTATCGTAGGAAAAGTCCTTCACATGCAGCTCGTAAATGATGTTTTCCGGCTGCCGGGGCGGCGCGCAGTCCTTTTCAAACCCCTCCGGGTCGGTGCGGGACAGGTTCACCGCCATGCTCCGCGCCCCGTTGCAGCCGCAGGCTGCGGCGTAGGGGTCGGCGGTGCGGGCGGTATGCCCCGCCACCGTCACCTCGTAATCGTAATAGGTCCCGTGGAGGTCGCCCTCCAGGGTATATGTCCAAACGCCCTGATCCCCCGGCTCCAGCAGCCGCCGGTCAAAGGCGTCCGAGGTATCGTCCCGATACAAAAACAGCTCCACGCAGGAGGCCTCCGGACTCCACAGCTTGAATACCGCCCGGTCCGGCGTGCAGGTGCAGCCCAGGTCACAGCCCTCATAGGTGTAGCGGCGGTCGAACTCTTTGTCAAAACGCGTATGATTTCCCACACTCATTCCCCATAACCAATTCAGGATTTGTACAGCTCTCCGGCCAAAATTCCGGCCTATCTACTATATTGATTTTCCCCGCTCTTGTCAATAAAAATGATGCAAAAAGCTGATTTTTTCAAAACTTGTCAAAAAATTCCCGGCCTGTGTGCAGACCGGGAATTTTGATGTCACTCACCCTTTTTTTCCGGAAAGTAATTCTGGAGGAAGCCGGACACCGACGACCAGTACAGCTCCGGGTCCGTGCCCACCGAGGTGGCGTGGCCCGCCCCAGGCATCCACAAAAAGCCCTTGGGGCACCGGGCGGTCTGGTACAGCTTGCCCATCATGGAGGCGGGGACGAAGTCGTCCTCCACGCCGTGGATGAACAGGGTGGGCGTCCTGGACCGGGTCACCGCCTGGATGGGGGCGGCGTCCCGCAGGTCATACCCTGCCCGGCGCAGGGCGGTCTTGCGCAGGGCGGAAAACAGCACTCCCGCCGGCACGGGCACTCCCACCGGCTTCTCCTCCCAGTGGCTGAGGAGATGGCGCATCTCCGCCTCAATGGAGGTGTAGGAGCAGTCGGAGACGGCGGCCCTCACCTGCCGGGGCATGGGTCCGCCGGTGGCCATGAGTACGCCCGCCGCCCCCATGGACACGCCGTGGAGCAGAATTTCAGCGCCCGGGTCCTTCCGGGCGATGTAGGTGGCCCAGCCCACCACATCCAACCGCTCGTCGTAGCCCCAGCCCACATAGTCGCCCTCGCTGCTGCCGTGGCCCCGCTGGTCGGGGAGCAGGACGTTCCAGCCCTGATCGTTGTACCACCGGGCGATGGCACCCATGGATTCGTAGGTGTCGCGGTAGCCGTGGAAGCAGATGGCCCACCGGCGGCAGCCCGTCTGCCCCGGCACCAGCGCCGCCCACAGAACCAGCCCGTCCGCCGAGCGGATGGTGACATCCCGAAAGCCGATTTTACGCCTGGCCCAGGCCCGGCCCTTGGCCTGAACCTCGTTGGCCTCCGGCTCGTCCATCTCCCGGACCAGAGGAATCATGCACTGATCGTATAGATAATTGCCCAGAGCGGCCCAGCCTCCTGCCGCGCCCGCGCCCGCCGCGGCCAGCCCAAGCAGTCCAAAGGTTGTTTTCTTCTTCATGGCGGCCTCCCAAACTCATTTTTTCCATCATACTCCCGGCGCGCCCACCCGTCAACGGGCAAAGTGTAAAACCTTTGTAAATCCAGCGCCGAGGGCGGGCGGCGTGCAACGTTTCCAAAGTATCCTGTCCATTTAACCGGGCCTTTTCCAAAAATCAGAAGAAAAAAATATCAGCCGAAGGCTTGACTTGTGCGTTCAGACGTGGTATCTTAGGGAACGGACTAGAACAGACGTTTAAAGCCTTGAAAGGAGGTTCGACAAATGAACTGTCACACACCGGGGGCAAACGGCCCCCCCACTCAAACGCAGGCCGCAAGCATAGGCCGGCCCCAAGAACGCACCCCTGCCAAAGGTCAAAAAACGACCGCAAACCAAGGTTTGCGGCCGCATGGTGGAGGAGGATGGATTCGAACCATCGAAGGCAAAGCCAGCAGATTTACAGTCTGTCCCCTTTGGCCACTTGGGTACTCCTCCGTATTCACTTGAGAAGCGGAAGAAGGTGGAGCTGGTGGACGGATTCGAACCCCCGACCTGCTGATTACAAATCAGCTGCTCTACCAGCTGAGCTACACCAGCACAGCAGCTTCCGCGTTCACAACGATGGTTATTATAACAGCAGGAGGTGAATTTGTCAACAGTTTTTTTGCAAAGAAATGAAAATTAGAGAGGATGGAGCAAGAACGGCAGAAAGAAGCCTTCAGGCCCACCGGGAGGAGCGGTGCGGTCTGTGCCGGGGGGAGCTGTACCCCGGCGACCCCTACTTTGAGCTGGAGGGCCGGGTTGTGTGCGAGGACTGCCTGGGCCGCTACGCACGGGAATACTTTGCCGCCCAGCGGCGCTGGGTGAGCCGCCTAAAGAGGGATTTTGACACTGTTTAGACAAAAAGGAGTACAAAAGACATTCTATGACGTTATACGAGCTATCATTGGAATACGCACGGACAGCGGCGGAGCTGCGCCGCCGCATCGTGGAGCTGGAGCGCGCCGGACGGGAGGCGGGTGATGAGGGACGCCGGCTCCAGCTGGAGGGGCGCGCCCGTCCCCTGCGCTCCATGTACCGGGATGTGCGGGCCGTGGCCCGGCACCTGGAGCACTATTACGAAAAGCACACGCCCCGGCGTCCCGCCGGGAGCGGCATCAAGGCGGACTACAAAAGGAGGGCTTGAGCGATGCGCGAAGTTTCTTATGACAACACCTTTGGCATGGTGGACCTGGCGGTGTACACCGAGCTGATGGCCCAGGACAACAAGGACCAGATCAACCGCCTCAAGCGCAACCTCACCCACGCCCTGCGCCAGGACGTGACCGAGCGTCAGCGGGAGTACATGATCCTCTACTATGGACGAAACATGAGTATGGAGGCCATCGCCCAACAGTGCGGGGTGAACAAGTCCACCGTGTCCCGCACCTTGAAGCGGGGACGCCAGCGGCTGTATCGCTGTCTGCGCTATGGTGCGGCAAACCTGTTGGAGCAGGCGGAAAGTTAGTGGTTTTCACAATTGTAAACGACCCCGGCCTGTGATATGATAAATTCAATTGCAGCGTCCCGCGGGACGCTGCGACAAATATCATGAGCTGAGGTCACGACATGAAATATCAAGGGGTATTTTTCGACTTCGACTACACCCTGGGGGACTCCACCCCCGCCATCGCAGAGGGCTACCGCCTGGGCTTCGCCGCCCTGGGGCTGGACCCACCCACGGTGGAGCAGGTGCGCGCCACCATCGGGCTCACGCTGGCGGACGGATACGCGCTCCTCACCGGAGACCACAACCCGGAACGGCAGGAGGTGTTCTACCGCACCTTCCAGCACGCCGTGGGGGTGAAGGCCCAGGGTCCGGGCCGGGCGCTGATGATCGAGGGCACCACCCTCTTCCCCGGCGCGGTGGAGCTGCTCCAGGCACTGAAGGACTCGGGGAGGCGCACCGCCATCGTGTCCACCAAACCGGGGGATACCATCCGGCGTATCTTTGAGCACCAGGGGCGGCTGGACCTGCTGGACCTGGTGGTGGGCGGCGACGAGGTGCACCACTCCAAGCCCCACCCCGAGGGGCTCGGAATCGCTTTGGAGCGGCTGGGGCTGCGCGCGGAGCAGGTGCTGTTCTGCGGCGACACGGTGATCGACGCCGCCACCGCCCAGGCGGGCGGGTGTGAGTTCTGCGCGGTGCTCAACGGAACCACCAAAGCCCAAGCCTTTGACCGGTTCCCTTCCGTACATATCGCCCAGAACCTGACTGACCTGAAAAACTGGATTGCCGTGTGAAAACCGCCCCCGGCTCTCGCCGGGGGGCGGTTCTTTTATTGCTTGGGGGAGGGCTGCGCCGACGGACCGGCGGAAGGGACGGAGGGAGCGGCCCCAAAATTCTTGGCACTGAAGGTTGCTGTGATCGCATAGATGTGCTCATAACCGGCCTTGGCCAGCTCCCGGGGCATCTCGAAGTAATCCACCTGGTACATGCGCAGCTCGCCTGTAGAGGTGGCCACCTGGAGGGCCAGGGGGATCTCCTGGTCCAACTCCACGTCGGTCGGGCCTTTGCCCAGCGTTGAAGTGCCGAAGGACATGCCGGACACGTCGTCCGCCGGCTCGATCCTGAACTCGTTGGAGAAAACCTGGCCGTCACACTGGATCGCCACCCGCGCGCCGTCGGTGAGCTTCCCAAAGCTCAAGGCGATACGGCCGTTTTCCGCCGAAAGTCCCGCCCCTCCCGGGCTTTGGAGCAGGCTCCACTCCCCGTCTACCAGCTCATAAACCTGGAGCTGGACGGATTTGGCTCCCTTCACCTGGAAGGAGAAAATGTGGTGGGAGCCCATACCCAGGGCCAGCAGGTCGGCCAGGGCCTGCTCCTCCTCGGTGAGCTGGGCGGGCTGGATGGTCATATCCCCGTCCGTCTCTTTGTCCTTGTCCTTATCGCCGCCGCAGGCGGTGAGAGTCAGCGCCATCAGCGCCGCCAGCAGCAGGGAAATGTATCGTTTTGTCCGCATGGAACGCACCTCCGCAAATTGTGTCGAAATCTGAGCTAATCCATCATAGCACAAACAGAGCGGCCTGTCTATGGAGGAATTATTAAGAAACAGGGACGGAGGATGAAGCCTCCGTCCCTTTGCGGTTTATTCGGCGTAATAATTGATGAGGCACCCGGCCAGGATAATATCTCTCTCCTCCCTGGTCAGGCCGGGGAGGGTCAGGGTGACGGGGGTCTCGCCGCCGCCGCGCAGGACGGCGGCCTGAACACTTTCGCCGTTCCCCTCCAGCAGAGCGCGGATACCGGGAATGTACACCCGGTCACCGGGCTGAAGGTTCAGCTCCCGGAGGCCGCCGGCCGTGAAGGGCAGCATCCCCCAGTTCACCACGTTGGAGCGGTAGCGCTTGGTGGCGTACTCCCCCGCGATGTTGGCGCAGCCGCCCAGCACACGCTGGCAGGAGGCCGCCTGCTCACGGGCGGAGCCGTCGCCGGGTTTGAGGGCCATCACCAGGGAACCAAGACCGGTCCTGGCGGGATCGTACCCAGCCAGCGCCTCCTTGACCTCGGGGGCGGCGGGATTTTCCCGGCGCAGCTTCTCCACCGACTGAATGGCCTTGGCACGGGGGACATACTGGGGGTCCTTCCGGGACAGGGCAAATTCAGACAACCGCAGGGGGTTGGAACGGTAGGAGGAGGTCTCGCCGGAGGGGATCAGCTCGTCGGTGGTGGTCACCGGGTCGTAGATGGCGGCGGCCACGGTCAGCAGCAGGTCGTCGGGCAGGGCAATCTGCTTGGGCCAGTCGGCGATGTTGGGGCCGAAGACCAGTCCGGCCTGGGGCTGGGGCCTGCCCACGCCGAAATATACACGCGATTTGTAGGCGGAGTCATCATAGCTCCACTGCTCGTCGGCCCGGTCGGCGGGCACGTCGGGCAGCTCGTCCGCCCCGGTGAGCACGCCGCCCATCCGGGCGGTGGCGGCGATGGACCGGGCGTCCATGAGGGCCACGTAGGAGATCTGGCCGTCCCCTGGCTTGGAGCCCTCCCGGTTGGGGAAGTTGCGGGTGGAGTGACGGATGGAGAAGGCGCCGTTGGCGGGCACATCCCCGGCCCCGAAGCAGGGCCCGCAGAAGCAGGAGCGGATAGAGGCCCCGGCGGCCATGAGCTGGGCGATACAGCCGTTTTTCGTCAGCTCCAGGTTAATGGGCATGGAGCCGGGGTAGCAGGACAGCCAGAAAGCGTCGGAGCCGATGCCGCAGCCCTTCAAGATCTCGGCGGCCCGCTTCAGGTTCTGGTAGGTGCCGCCGGAGCAGCCGGCAATGACACCCTGGTCCACGCGGAATTGACCGTTGACAATTTTGTTGACGAGGGAAGGAGCGTTTTTCACGCCCAGCTGCTCCGCCGCGTCCACATCCACCTGGTGGAGCAGGTCGGCCATGTTGGCCTTGAACTCCTTAATGGTGTAAGCGTTGGAGGGATGGAAGGGCAGGGCGATCATGGGCTCCACCTTGTCCAGCTCTACGGTGACCACGCCGTCGTAGTATGCGCCGTCAGCAGGGGTCATCTCCCGGTAGCTGTCCCCGCGGCCCAGCAGGGTCAGAGCGGTTTTGGTCTGCTCATCGGTCTGCCACACGGAGGACAGGCAGGTGGTCTCGGTGGTCATGACATCAATGCCCGCCCGGTAGTCCATGGACAGACTGGCCACGCCGGGGCCAAAGAACTCCATGACGGCGTTCTTCACCGCGCCGTTTTTAAAGGTGGCGCCCACCAGGGCCAGAGCCACATCCTGGGGTCCCACGCCGGGCCGGGGCGCACCGGTGAGGTAGACGGCAATCACCTTGGGATAGGCAATGTCATAAGTTTTTTTCAGCAGCTGGCGGGCCAGCTCCGGGCCGCCCTCGCCAATAGCCATGCAGCCGTAAGCCCCGTAGCGGGTGTGGGAGTCGGAGCCCAGCAGCATCCTGCCGGGAGCGGCGTAGCGCTCCCGCATGTAGGAGTGGATCACGGCCTGGTGCGCCGGAACGAACTCGCCGCCATACTTTTTGGCGGCGGACAGGCCGAAAACGTGGTCGTCCTCGTTGATGGTGCCGCCCACGGCGCACAGGGAGTTGTGGCAGTTGGTGAGCACATAGGGCAGAGGGAACTCCTTCATGCCGGAGGCACGGGCGGTCTGGATGATGCCCACGTAAGTGATATCGTGGGACGCCATGGCGTCGAAGCGGATGGCCAGGCGGTCGGGGTCATTAGATGTGTTGTGGCCGGTGAGGATTGCGTGGGCCATGGTGCCCTCCCGGCCTTCCTTGGCCGCAGCGGGGACAAACTGGCCGTTTTGCCAGCGGGCGGGGCCGTTGCTGATCGTAATCATGTGTATCTTCCTCCCAGTGGAGCAATTTGCTTTAATCTAGTGTAGTGTAGCAAATTACCGGGGAAAAAGCAAGGACGGCAGGCCATTTTGCAGGCGGCAAAATGCACAAGAAAATCCGGAATACAAAAATTTTCTCAAATTCTCCCTTTACAACGGAGTGAAATCCTGCTATACTAGATGAGCATTGGAGATACGCGCCCGTAGTTCAATGGATAGAGCGTCAGATTCCGGTTCTGAATGTTGGGGGTTCGAGTCCCT
>CAJULJ010000021.1 GCA_910587395.1 uncultured Oscillospiraceae bacterium
TTGTCTGGCGTAAACTCATTCGCGTTCATCGTTAATTTCGGGATAGGCTCTTAGTCACCTGCCGCCACCGTCTGTCGGTATCGCGCCGCCGCACCAAGGCGGGCTTGCATACTCCCGTGCCGGGGGAGAGCAGTAAGGCGGTCATGCCGCCTGATAATACGGCACACATTCTTCAGAAAGGGTATTCAAGGGGAACCCGCGCCGGCCATTTCCTCACAGAATGAGGACACAACCAGGACCGGCGCGGTTCTTCCCACCCATCCGCCGAATGAAAGACCTGACGCCATAGATAACTGTGGTTCCAGGTGTTCCATTCGTTAGGAACAAATTATCAAGCGGCCATAGGCCGGGGAGGTGAGGACGATGCTTGTTCCTATCAGCGAGATCACGGTCAATCCCGGACGGCGGGAGGCCAGAGCGGAAAATATACGCGAATTGGCAGACAGCATATCAGAAGTGGGCTTGCTCAATCCGATCACCGTTGACTGCGGCCACACCCTGATTGCCGGACTTCATCGGCTGGAGGCGGCAAGGCTGTTAGGCTGGTCGGAAATTGAGTGTACGGTCAGTGACTTGGATGGTCTGCAAGCGGAGCTGGCGGAAATAGATGAGAACTTTGTCCGCGCCGATCTGTCCCTTGTGGACTACGGCAATCTGCTTTTACGCCGGAAAGAGATATATGAGGCGCTTCACCCGGAAACGAAAAACGGTGGTGATCGCAGGAGCGAAGATTTCAGAACGAAAATTTTTCGTTCTGATTCTGCGAAATCCTTTGCCCAAGATACTGCCGAAAAATTAGGGGTAACACCACGCACAGTGGAAATGCAGGTTCAGATGGCAAAAAACCTTACCACGGAGACAAAAGAGATTATCCAGGGAGCAGATGATAAGTTTAAGAAAAAGGATATGCTGAAACTCTCCCGGCTGGCACCAGAGCAGCAGAGTGAAGCGGCCAATCTGCTGGTATCAGGTGATATTCGCTCCATGGACGAATACCAGCCGCCACCGGCAAGCCCCGAACCAGCAACTCCAGAGCCAGTGGAAGCACCGCCGCCCTCTGTTCCATACTCATCCAGCGGCAAATACTACGCCTCCTTTGAGGAATCCATAGCCGATCTGAAAAACCACGATAAGGATTGCAGCTACACCCCGGACGCGCTGCTGGCGGAGCTGGATTCTTTCATTCAGAAGTTCCACCGGGAATTTGCGTGGTACAGCGACCCTTTCTGCACAGTCGTATTCCCCGACATATCCCAGGTGCAATTTGACTACTTACAAAAGCGGTTTGGGACAATCTCCACCGCTATTCACGATTTATTACAACAAATGAAAGGAAGCAGGAAAAAATGAGCAGCACCAAAAAGCACAGTCCGCCCAAAACGGAGCAGCAGACCCTTTTCCCTCCCGCTGAGGTAGAATACGGCAATCCCGGCACGATTCGCACCCTTTCCACCAGCCGCCTGACCTCCGGCCTGCCCTATCAACGGTCTGTGGAGCAGAAAAACGTGGACAAGCTGATTCGCAACTGGAACAGTCTGGAACTTTACCCGGTGATTGTCAGTTTCCGGGACGGTAAATTCAATGTGGTTGATGGACAGAACCGGATCGCCGCCATGCGGCAGATGGCAGGCGGCGGGGATGTGATTGTCCCCTGCATGATCTACACCGGCATGACCTATGAGCAGGAGGCCGAATTGTACGCCAAACTGGACAAGGGAAAGCGGCCTCTGACCCCGCGCCAGCATACCAAGGCACTGGTGGAATCCGGCTCGGATGCCAAAATACTGGAAATCAAGTGTCTGGTGGAGGATGTTGGCTTTGTGTGGGCGCTGGACGAACCGACCGGCGAACCCTTTGAGATCGCCCCCATCCGCGCCCTTATCAACGCCTACCAGCTTCTCGGCGGGGACGCTTTCTCCCGTATGCTGTCCCTGATGGCCGGGGCGTGGCAGGGTACGCCCAATTCTCTGAAAGCCTCCATGCTCTCCGGTATGGCCTTGTTCATTAAGACCTATGAGACGGAACTGAGTGACCGGGCTTTTATTCGGCGAATGTCCCTTGTAAGCCCGGAGGAAATTATTCGCCTGGGCCGCATTGAGACGGATGTTGCCTTGCGCTTTGCCCGTATCATTTTGGATAAATATAACGGCGGCGGGCTGGAACTGCCCTACCGCTTCAAACGCTGAAAGGGGGCAGTGATATGGACAAGATGAACCTTTCTCCTGCTGGTATGCCTTTGGCCGACATTCGGGACGTATCCGTAGACCAAAGCCTCTCCAAAGAAGAACGAATTGCCGAGTTTGTCCGGCAGATCAAAAATCCCTACTGTTTCCGATGCGGTAAATTCACCGTCCGAGCGCAGTTTGCCGATAACGGCGTGTCCTTGGAGGACTGCTTGAAACAAATTCTAATTTAGCACTTTAATGTGTTGACTTGCCCGCCTGGGTGTGCTATACTTATGACTGGAAAAAGAATTGAATCAGGCAAACCAGTCACTCGTTTCATTGCGGGGTAAGTCCGCTTTGCAAAGGAGTGATTTTTTCATGCCGAAATACCGAGCTGACGCATATTTGCGGCTTTCCTATACGGCAGACCGAAGCGTGGAAAGTGACAGTATTGCCAATCAAAAGAAGCTGATCGAGGACTTTGTAGCGGCTCACCCGGATATTGAAATCGTATCGGAGCGGGTGGACGACGGTTACAGCGGTGTTCTGTTCGACCGTCCAGCTTTTCAGGAGATGATGGACGATATTGTGGCCGGGAAGGTCAACTGTGTCATTGTCAAGGACCTCTCCCGCCTGGGCCGTGAGTACATCGAAACCGGGCGCTATCTGCGGCAGATTTTCCCCACCTATGGCGTCCGCTTCATTTCCGTCAATGACGGGATTGACACCGCCAACGAGAAAAGCGGCGACGATCTGCATATCACCTTGAAAAATCTGCTGAATGATACCTACGCCCATGATATTTCCGTAAAAACCAGAAGCGCCCTGCTGACCAAGCGGCAGAATGGGGACTATGTTGGTTCCTGCCCCATCTACGGCTACCGGAGGGACCCAGAAAATAAGAACCATCTTCTCATTGATGAAGATGCCGCCCATGTGGTGCGGGATATTTACCGCCGCCGCATTGACGGGGCCAGCGCGAAGCATATTGCGGAGGAACTGAACCGGCGGGGCGTTCTCTCCCCCATGGCTTACAAGAACAGCCGGGGTCTGCCCCATCCCACCGGCGGCTTTGCGGACGTGCCGGATGCCAAGTGGTCCGCCCGTGCGGTGATTCGCATTTTGCGGGAGGAAACCTACACCGGCGTTCTTCTGCAAGGGAAACAGGAAACCCACAACCACAAGCTGAAGAACATCATCCACAAGCCAGCGGAGGAATGGGTCCGCATTGAGGGGGCACATGAGCCAATCATCCAGAAGCGGGACTTTGATCTGGTTCAGAAAATTTCCAGTCTGGACACTCGGACGGCCCCGGACGGCGAGGCGGTGTATCTCTTCTCCGGTATGCTGGTCTGCGGCTGCTGCGGCGGACGCATGACCCGCAAGACCAACACAGTCAAGGGCAAGAAGTACATTTATTATCACTGTCCCACCGGGAAGAAAAAGGGCTGTGCCCATCCGGTCATGCTGAAAGAGGACGATTTAATCAACTGCGTTCTGGTCAGCCTCCAAACCCATATCCGGTACATTGCCTCTCTGGATGATCTGCTGGACAGCATCAGCGAGGAACAGATCAATCAGGAGGAAATCGCCAAGTTTAAGACGCAGATTGCGGATAACGAGGTCAAGCTGGAAGAAGCCCGGCAGTTCAAGGCCACGCTGTACGAGAATTTTATCGCCAATCTTATCAGCAAAAAGGACTATCAGGACTTGAAGAATCTCTACACCGAGCGGGCGGAACAGGCTCAGGCGGCGATTGACCTCTTGCGGGAGGAAATGGATCGTATGACCAACAACAGCAGCGCCCGCTTGCGGTGGACCCAGCATTTCAAACAGTTTTCCGCTATGACCACGCTGGACCGGAGGGCGGTAGTCGCTCTGGTTCAGTCCATCCGTGTGGAGGGCAAACGTGATCTGGTCGTTACCCTGCGCTATCAGGTCGAGTATATCAAGACGCTGAAACGTCTGGACCGGATGGGAAAGCTCACGCCCGAACTGCGGGAGATTTTGGATTCGCTGATAGAAGCGGAAAAGGAGGCGGCGTAAATGGCGCGGAAAAGCAGAAAAAATGTGGTGGTCCAGGAGACGGCACCCAAAGCCTACATGAAAATCTGGCGGGCGGCGTTCTATATCCGGCTGTCCGTAGAGTTTAACGGCAAGAAGGGCGATTCCCTGGAGACACAGCGGCAGATCATGGAGGCGTACACCGCCCTCTGTCCGGATATTGAAGTGGTCAAGGTCTACACCGACAACGGCACCACGGGCCGGACCTTTGAGCGGGAGGGCTTTCAGCGGATGCTCCATGACGTGGATGCCGGGAAAATCAACTGCATCGTGGTCAAGGACCTCTCCCGCCTGGGGAGAAACACCATTGATACCGGGTACTATATCGAAAAATATTTCCCCCTTCATGGTGTGCGGTTTATCGCCGTCAATGACCAATTTGACAGCGAGGACGCTGAAAACAGCGGCAATCACCTGATTGTACCGCTGAAAAATATGATAAACGAGGCTTACGCCGCCGACATCAGCAAAAAGGTTAGGGCACAGCAGAATCAGGCCATGAAGGATGGGGAGTTTGTGGGCGCGCGTCCGCCCTATGGCTATCGGAAGGACCCGGACAACTGCCACCGCCTGCTGGTCAACGAGGACACGGCCCCTGTGGTCCGGCAGATTTTCCAGTGGACGGTTGAGGGCGTCGCGCTGAATGTGATCGTCAAGCGGCTGAACGAGGGCGGTGTGATGACCCCCGGCTATTATCACGCCTCATGCGGCCTGTTCAGCTTTGACAATAAGCTGGCTGGCAGCGGCAAATGGCAGACCTGGACTGTGGCGAAGATTCTCGCGGATGAAGTCTACACCGGCGATATGGTGCAGGGCAAGCACACCAACGTAGGCCATAAGCAGGTCCCCACCAAGCCGGTGGACTGGATCGTGGTCCGCAATACCCATGAGCCGCTGGTCAGCCGGGAGATATTCGCCAGGGCCCAGGCCGTCCGGGAACAGATGGCGGCGAAATACACCAGGATCATGAAAGACCCGTACAGTGAAAATATTCTGCGGGGGCGTGTGTTCTGTGCCTGCTGTGGAAAGACCCTCCACCGGCAGAGAAGCCACGGACGGTACTTTTACCGCTGTATTTCCAATGACCGGATGGGGAAAGGGTCCTGTACAGCTGACATTCGGCATTTGCCAGAGCCGGACCTGTTCAGCGCCATTGTGACCATCATCCGGCAGAAAGCGGAGGTCGTGATGGGAGAAGCCCTGCGGCTGAAACAGTGTGACAGCAAAATCGCCGCGCAGAAAGCCCAGGTGGACCAGGAGATTGCCGAGCTGGGACAGCAGACGCAGAAGAATAAGGCCCTTCTTTCCAGCCTCTATGAGAATTTCGTCAAGGGAATCCTAACCAGGGCGGAATATCTGGAAATGAAGGAGGATTACAGCCGGAAGATCAGCGGCGCGGTGGAACGTGTTCAGCAGCTTCAGACCCGGCAAGCCGAGCTGGAGCAGCAGATGAAACACTACACCAGCATGGCCGACAAGCTGGCGGCGGTGGACAAGGACACGGCCCTCTCCGCCCTGCTGGTCAACCAGCTTATCCAGCGGGTCACGGTAAACGGCCCGGAGGATGTTTCCATCGACTTTGCCTTTGAAAGCGGCTTCGACCGCGTGATGGAGGTACTGAAAAATGAGTAGCCCGATTCCCTATGTGATCGCCCTTTATATCCGTCTTTCCACCGAGGACAGCAAGGTGGGCAGTTTCAGTATTGAGAACCAGAAAAACGCCCTCCATCAATATGTTGACGCTATGGAGGGTGTGAAAAATGCGGAGGTCCTGGAGTTCATCGACAACGGGTACAGCGGAACCAACTTTGAGCGGCCAGCCGTCCAGGAACTGCTTGACCAGATGCGGGAGGGCAAGATCAACTGCATTATCGTAAAGGATTTTACCCGTTTCGGTCGCAACAGCATTGAGGTCGGGTACTTTATGGAAATGGTTTTCCCTCTGTACGGCATCCGCTTTATCTCCATCAACGATAATTTTGACAGCAGCCAGCTCCATGGAGACACAGGCGGCATCAATGTGGCGTTCAAATATCTGGTCAGTGAATTTTACAGCCGGGACCTCTCCATCAAGTACAAGAGCGCCAAGTATGTGAAGTTCCGGCGGGGCGAGTACCAGAGCAAGACCTGTCCCTACGGCTACCAGAAAGGGGCGAATGGCCGCATGGAGCCGAACGAGGAAACGGCCCCCAATGTCCGGCTGATTTTTGAATTGGCGCTGGATGGGTGCAATCCGAATGAGATCGTCAAGGCCCTGTTTGACCGCCATATCCCCACCCCTGCTGAGTATAAAGCGGCACATGGTTTCAACGGCCACGATATTTCCCGGTGCTGCGGGATATGGTCTACATCTGCGGTGGTGCATATCCTGGACGATGAACGCTACACCGGCACCTATATCATGGGCAAGCGGGAGGTTACGGAGGTAGGAGGACACCGGGTACGGATGAAGGATGAAAGCCAGTGGGTCAAGATTCCTAACCATCATCCCGCTATCGTCAGTAAGGAGCTGTACGATCAGGTGCAGGCCAAGCGGTATAGGTTCAAATGTCCCAAGAAGAACGCCAGGGTCTATCCTCTGCGGGGCAAGGTATTCTGTGGGTGCTGCAATCACGCCATGCCACGGACAGCAAAAAAAGCCGCCACTTTTTTCTGCCGGTACACGAAGGTGGACGAAGCCGCCGCCTGCCATGGGCTGGTGATTGGGGAGGCCGAGTTGGAAGGGATGCTGTATGAAGTGATCTCCAAACAGGCACAGATTATTTTGAATCTGGACAACCTCTCCAACGCCGGACGGCTGGATGTTCAGCTTGCGGAGCAGGCCGAGTATGACAAGAAGATCGAGGGCTATCTGGACCAAAAGCGGGTACTGTATGAGCAGTTCATTTTGAAGCAGATCACCATGGAGAACTACAAGAGCCAGAAAGCGGCTGTTGACAGCGAACTGGACCGGCTGCGGGAAATCCACACCAATCTGAAATTGCAGACCTCGCAGATGGAAATGGACGAAAAAGCAAAAAGCGCCAGGACAGAACTGGCGCGGGAGGTAGTCGGGGCCGGTGGCCTGACGGCTGGGCTGGCTGACACGCTGATTGACCGGGTGTATGTCTATCCGGGCAATCAGGTGAAAATCGTCTGGAAGATAAAAGACTTCTGTATGGAGGCAGCGTAATGGAACGGAAAAGGACTTGGATTTATTGCCGTGTGGCTCACAACGGGCCAGACAGCGTAAAGCTGTTGGAGGAACAACGGCACAGACTGGAAGCCTACGCAAAAGAGAATGGCTTTGAAATCGTTGGTTGTTCCAGCGATATAGGGAGCGGCCTGACGCTTGACCACCGCCCCGGCCTGTTGGAGTTCCACACTGTTGCAATGGAGGGGGATGTTGATATTCTGCTCCTCTGTGATCTTGCCCGCCTGGGCCGGGATTTGGATAGGGTCACGCGATACTGGTATCTGCTCAGTGATTTTGATGTCAGCATCCATACCGCCAACAGCGGTGAAGTGAATTTGAGCATAGCTGCTATGATCCGCAAGATCGTTGAACAATAAAAAACGCCCCAGCAGGGACGTGAGATTCGGACTTGAAAAAATCCGAAAAAAATCAAAAAACTTTTTGTCTTGGGCTTGACATTTGGGTGGCGCAAATCGTGAATCCGTATGCGTTTTACGCCTGCGGCTTTTGCGCCCCTGTCCATCTCGTGATGAAGATAGCTTTTTGTCACCGTGAAAATGCGGTCTTTCTTCTTTAGTCCGTACAGCATATCAATATATTCCTGCATTTCCTCACAGAGAAACTTTGGCATTTTAATTGTGCGGTTACTCTTTTTTGTTTTCGGAGAAGTAATCACATCCTCCCCATGCAGGCGTTGGTAGGATTTGTTAATCGTGACCGTTTCCTTATCAAAATTGAAATCAGCGGCGGTTAAAGCTAATAATTCTCCCTCTCGGATTCCGCACCAGTAAAGCATCTGGAACGCATAATAGGAAACTGGCTTGTCCATCATTTCATCCGCAAACTTCTTATATTCCTCTTTCGTCCAGAACAGCATTTCCTTGTGTTCCTCGCTCCCCATGTTCCCCGCCTTTGCCGCAGGGTTGGAGCGGAGGTCATAATAGCGCACTGCATGGTTGAAGATAGCGGAAAGCTGGTTGTGGACAGTTTTCAGATACGTCTGCGAATAGGGATTGCGTTTTTCATCACGGTAGGCAAGCAGCTCATTCTGCCATGCAATGATTTCCTTTGTGCCAATCTCGCTAATTTTCATCTTTCCAAAGTAAGGAAGAATCTTCGTCCGAATGATATGCTCCTTTGTCAGCCAAGTGTTTTCTTTCAGTCGGTTCTTGACATCATTCGCATAAAGCTCTGTAAAGGCTTCAAAGTCCATGTCAAGGTCAGCGGAATTTTGCAACTGGAATTTCCGCTCCCACTCCTGTGCCTCCCGCTTTGTGGCAAACCCACGCTTGCACTTCTGTTTCCGCTCCCCTTTCCAGTTCACATACCTTGCCATTACATACCAAGTGCCGTTGCCCTCATTCTTAAATACTGGCATTTACATTTCCCCCTTTCCTGTTCCGTAGAGCCTTTCTTGAAAATACTGGCGGTTCACTCTCCCTGCAATCGTGATAAACCCCTGCTCCTTCAGCTCGTCATTTAATTTCTTGATGAGCTTATAGGCGTAAGGCTTCGATACGGAAAGCTCCTGCGCCACCTCGTCCACACGGATAAATTTGTTGTCCATATAACTTCTCCTTTCTTGTTAAGCGTTTTTGCTTAATCCATAATACTAAACTTTTTTGCTACTGTCAATAGGTTTGCAAGAAAATATTAAACTTTTTTGTTTCACTTATTCTTGACTTTCTCTAAGCATATATGCTATACTCCTTATAAACATACGAACAAGGAGTGAAACATTATGGCGATTGGCGAAAGAATACATTTTTTCCGCATCATGCGGGGCATGACACAGAAATATCTTGGTATGCTTGTCGGGTTTCCCGAACGGAGCGCAGACGTGCGTCTGGCACAGTACGAAACTGGCTCACGCAAGCCAAAGGCAGACTTGACGGCTGCACTGGCGCAGGCTCTGGACGTTGCGCCGCAGGCTCTGGACATACCCGACATTGACAGCTACGTCGGACTTATGCACACCTTATTTGTCCTTGAGGACATTTACGGTCTTACCATCACTGAAGCAGACGGAGAAGTCTGCTTAAAGGTCAACAAAGACAAAAGTAAGGATGCCGCCGAACTGCTGAAAATGCTCTGCGCTTGGCAGGAACAGGCTACAAAGCTCTCTGCCGAAGAAATCAGCAGGGAAGATTACGACCAGTGGCGGTACAATTATCCGAAGTTTGACACCACGCAGCATTGGGCGAAATCTCCCTCTGATGAATTGAGCGACGCCTTAGTCGAAGCGTTCAAGGACAAACTAAAAACCGATTGACAAGCACGACAAAAAACGCCCTTAGCCATGAGTTCCTACCCACAGCTAAGGGCGTTATAATATGGATTTATTTCAGCCGTCCAAACCACTTTTCAATCATTCCCCCACCAACAAACCACTTGACAGTAAGAATAATCGCACTCAAACGACTGTTATCAATTTGTTATCAAAAGACCTTTCCAAAGTCCGCAAACCCGCATAAACACTGGGTTTACTAAGCATTTTTGTTTATTCGAACTCAATCGTCGCCGGGGGCTTACTAGTGATATCGTACAACACCCGGTTGACCCCTGCGACCTCATTGACAATGCGTATACTCACCCGGTCCAGCAACTCATAGGGGATCCGGGCCCAGTCCGCCGTCATAAAGTCGTCGGTGGTCACCGCCCGCAGGGCAACGGCGTAGTCATAGGTCCGCCCATCCCCCATCACTCCCACAGAGCGCATATTAGTCAAAGCTGCAAAGAACTGACTCAGATACCTGTCCTCCCCTGCTTTCGCCATCTCTTCCCGAAAAATCGCGTCCGCCTCCCGGAGGATATCCAGCTTATCCTTCGTGATGTCTCCGATCACTCGGATGGCTAATCCCGGCCCCGGGAAGGGCTGGCGTGTGACCAGATACTCCGGCAGACCAAGCTCCCTGCCCAGCTGCCGCACCTCGTCCTTGAACAGCAGACGCAGAGGCTCCACAATCTCCTTGAAGTCCACATAATCCGGCAGCCCACCCACATTGTGGTGACTTTTGATGACGGCGGCATTTCCTACCCCGGACTCGATCACATCAGGATAGATGGTGCCCTGGGCCAGATAGTCCACAGCCCCCACTTTTTTTGCCTCCTCCTCGAACACCCGGACAAACTCCTCGCCGATGATCCTCCTCTTCCGCTCCGGCTCGTCCACACCGGCCAGTTTAATTAAAAACCGGTCCTCCGCATCCACTCGAATGAAGTTCATCGCCCATTTGGAAAACGCGGCTTCCACCTCGTCTCCCTCATCTTTGCGCATAAGGCCGTGGTCCACAAACACACAGGTGAGCTGCTCCCCCACGGCCTCGGCCAGCAACGCCGCCGCCACGGAGGAGTCTACCCCGCCGCTGAGGGCCAGCAGCACTTTGCCGTCCCCCACCTTCTCACGCAGGGCCTTCACCGCAGAGCACTTATAGTCCTCCATGGTCCAGTCCCCCGCGGCGTGGCATACCTCGTAGAGAAAATTGCGAATCATGTCGATGCCGTGCTCGGTGTGGTTCACCTCTGGATGGTACTGCACACCATAAAACCCCCGCGCTTCATCGGCGATACCCACATTTGGGCAGGCATCGCTGTGGGCCACCAGGGCAAACCCCTCGGGCACCTTCTCCATGTAGTCTCCGTGGCTCATCCAGGTAATCCCTGTCTCAGGCAGTCCCTTGAACAGCCTGCACTCCGTCTCAAAATACGTCTCCGTCTTACCGTACTCCCGGGCGGAATCGTCCTGAGCGGCGCTTACCCGCCCGCCCAGAGTGTGGGCCATCAACTGGCATCCATAGCAAATGCCCAAAACAGGCACGCCCCAGGTAAAAATGTCTGGGTCCACATGGGGAGAGCCGGCCAGATAAACAGAGTTGGGCCCTCCGGTGAAAATGATGCCGATAGGGTCCATCGTCCGCAGCTCATCCAGCGGGGTGGTGCATGGCTTGACCTCGCAGTACACCCCGCACTCCCGCACCCGACGGGCAATGAGCTGATTGTACTGCCCGCCGAAATCCAGCACGATCACAAGCTGATGCTTCATGTCGCTCTCTCCTTTTTCCTTGTGCTCCCCGCCAGGGATCTCCAGATCAGCGCTTTACACGGGACCTCACAGCCACAGGAAATCGTCCAGCTCCCCATTTCGGAACACAATGGTCCCCTCGTGCTTCTCCTCGTCCCGCACGGGGAGGAAGGGGTCCAGCACCGTAACCCGCTTCCCACATTCCGGGCAGTGGTACTGGATGGCCCCGCAGGCATACATTCCCGGCGGAATATCCGCCTTCTTGTCCACAATGTACAGGCTTTTCTTATAAAACTCCGGGTCCTTCTCCTCGGTATAGTGACCCACACTCACGTTGGGCAGGGCAAACAGCTGCTTGTGGGCTTTCTCCATCTCACATTTGCACTCCCTGCACCAATCGTCCTGGTACTTGCGCAGCCACTTGTCGATGAGGCCCATGTCACACACCTTCCTCCTGACGGCTGGCCTCCTCCAGCACATGCACCCACAAATCCGCCTTGGAGATGCCCTCCAGCACCTTTTCATCATTCATCTTCCACCGCTGGTTGGAGATGAAAGTGTTCACCCGGATTCTAATACCGTCAACCTCAAATAGAAAGCTCACCCGGCTGGTGCCCCGCATGATGCCCGGACCGCCGGCGCCGTCGTCCGTCCACGCCCTGGTCACCCGCCCGGCGGACACCACCTGGATTTCAAAGGGATTCCAGTAAAACAGCAGGGCAATCTTGGCCTGCCTGACGTCCATAGACACCACACAGCCGTCGCTGTAAAAAATCTGACGGCGGTCGATGCCTGCCTCATCCAGCTGCTTGAGCATTTTCTTTTTTGCCATCTTATAAATGATGTTGCCGCCGAAGATCCACCAGAGGATAGCTACTCCGGGACCGCCCATGAAGCAGACCACCGCCCCGACCCCGCCATCCTTGAAACACAGATAGCCGATGAGGATACTCAGCGCGGCCACCGCCAAGGGGATCAGGATATACCCCAGCAAATACGCATAGTTGATCTTTTTCACTTTCTCAGGTGTTTTCACAGACTTCGCTCCCTTTCTTTAAACATTTATATGCTCCGCCCTCCGGCGGCTTGGGTACGGCTCAATCCCACTCGCTCTTCTGCTCCTCTCCCTTCTTGGGCCTGGGCGCAAAGAAGAAGGGGAATATCCCCAGCTTGGCTCCCAGGGAGTGGATGAAGGGGAAGCATACCAGGATCGTGATCACCTGGACCGTTCCCGTGTGACTCTCGTTGAAATCCTCCTGGCTCCTCACCCCGCCGGACCCGCGCATGTCCACATAGAAATCAGTGCGGCTCAGCGGTACGCCATAGGAGATCTGGTTCATAAATATCTCACTTTCCGTCAGGTCCTCCCAGACCACCCGGCCCAAGGGCAGGGTATGGTCGCTGGAGTAATAGTCTCCCTCCATCTGGACGTTCTCCATGTTGATCTGGGCGGCCACCACCTCCCCTGAGGGCAGCGTCACAGCGTAGGTATAAACGCCGTTATAATAGCCCGCGCCCCGGTTGCGGTACTCAATGCCGCGGGAGACGATGGTGAAGGTGTCGTGGCTCAGAATGTCATCTATATTCTGAACCCGGAACACGTCCTCCCCCGCCGGACCGCCCACCTCATTCTCGCCGACGATGTTTTCCTCCACATATGCCTCATACATGCCGGGCAGTACCAGCTCGGCGATTTTTACCGTTCCGAGGCTGATTCCAAAGGCGATCAGCAGAGTCAGCCAGATATCGAAACGCATCCGGGTGTAACGCATACGGCTCTCCTCCCGCTGCCCCTCAGATTTTAGTGATGTCGATGGCCTGCAAATCCCGGCTCCTGCCCTGCTGGCGGGCGGTCAGCAGCGCCCGAGCGGTGTCGATGGCGGTAACGCAGCCCACGGAATGCTCCACCGCGGCGCGGCGGATCTTGAAGCCGTCGGTGTTCTGCTTCCTGCCACGGGTGGGGGTGTTGATCACTAGGTCGATGGTGCCGGAGGCGATCATGTCCATGATGTTGGGGTGCCGCTCGGACACGCGGGCCACCTGGGTGCACGGCACACCAGCCTTCTCCAGTGTCCGGCAGGTACCCTCGGTGCCCAGAATTTCCACACCCAGATCGGCAAAGCCTTTGGCAATTCCGGTGGCCTCCCCCTTGTCCTCGTCCTTCACCGTGAGGATAATCCGCCCGCCCTTCTTGGGCGCCCGCATATTGGCTCCCTTGAACGCCTTCAGCAGCGCCTGTGGGAAGGATTCCGCGATGCCCAGCACCTCGCCGGTGGACTTCATCTCCGGGCCCAGGCCCGTGTCCACATCCGCCAGCTTCTCAAAGGAGAACACGGGCATCTTCACAGCGTAATAGTCCGCCTCTTTGTAAATCCCGGTGCCATAGCCCAGGTCCTTCAGCTTCTGGCCCAGCATCACCTTGGTGGCGAGATCGATGATGGGCACACCGGTGACCTTGGAGATATAGGGAATGGTGCGGGAGGAGCGTGGATTCACCTCGATGACGTACACCTTGTCGTCGTAGATGATGAATTGGATGTTGATGAGGCCCACCACACCCAGCGCCTTCGCCAGATCGTGGGTGTAGCGCTCGATGGTCTTTTTGTGCTTATCCTCCACATGGATGGAGGGATAGACGGAGATGGAGTCCCCGGAGTGGACGCCCGCCCGCTCCACGTGCTCCATAATGCCGGGGATGAGCAGGTCCTCCCCGTCGAACACGCCGTCCACCTCCACCTCGCGGCCCATCAGGTACTTGTCGATGAGGATGGGGTGCTCCTGGACTGTGAGATTGATGATACGCATGAAGTCGGTGATGTTGCGGTCGTTGTAGGCGATTTCCATACCCTGGCCCCCCAGCACGTAGGAGGGGCGCACCAGCACAGGGTAGCCGATCTCGTTGGCCGCTTTCAAAGCCTCCTCGGTGGTGAACACCGTCCGGCCCTTGGCCCGGGGGATATGGCACAGGTTCAGAATTTCGTCGAACCGCTCCCGGTCCTCGGCGGCGTCCACGCCGTCGGAGGAGGTGCCCAGGATGGGCACGCCCATGTCGGCGAGGGCCTTGGCCAGTTTGATGGCGGTCTGCCCGCCGAACTGGACCACCGCCCCCCAGGGCTTCTCCTGCTCCACGATGTTCTGCACGTCCTCGGCGGTGAGGGGCTCGAAGTACAGCTTATCCGCCACGTCGAAGTCGGTGGACACCGTCTCGGGGTTGTTGTTGACGATGATCGTCTCATAACCCAGCCGTTTCAACGCCCACACGGAATGGACAGAGCAGTAATCAAACTCGATGCCCTGGCCGATGCGGATGGGTCCGGAGCCCAGCACCAGCACCTTTTTCCGGCCCGAATCCCCGGTGTCCGCCTCGTTCTCTCCGTCGTAGGAGGAGTAATAATAGGGCGTTTCCGCGTCAAACTCGGCGGCGCAGGTGTCCACCATCTTGAAGGATGGCACGATGCCGTACCGCTCCCGCAGGGCCTTTACGTCCTTCTGTTCCATACCGCACAGCCAGCCGATATAGCTGTCGGCGAAGCACATCTCCTTGGCGCGGCGCAGGGCGTCGGCGTCCGGCTCCCCCTTGCACATGATGAGGGCCTGCTCCATGTCGATGATGTTTTTGAACCGGTTCAGGAACCAGATGTCCATCCGGGTGATGGAGTTGATCTTTTTGGGAGACACACCCCGGCGGATGGCCTCCGCCACCACGAACAGCCGCTCGTCGTCCACATTCACCAGCAGGTCTTCAATTTCATCGGTATAGTACTCGTCCAGCTTGGGAAGGCGCAGTGCGCGCACGTTCAGCTCCAGGGAACGGATGGCCTTCATCAGCGCCCCCTCGAAGGAGTTGGCGATAGCCATAACCTCGCCGGTGGCCTTCATCTGGGTGCCCAGGGTGCGGCTGGCGGTGGTGAACTTGTCAAAGGGCAGGCGGGGAATTTTTAGCACGCAGTAGTCCAAGGTAGGCTCGAAACAGGCGGTGGTTTTCCCTGTGACAGCGTTGGGAATCTCATCCAAAGTATAACCCAGCGCAATCTTGGCCGCAACCTTTGCGATGGGATAGCCCGTGGCCTTAGAGGCCAGCGCAGAGGAACGGCTCACACGGGGGTTGACCTCGATGACGGCATACTCATAGGAATCGGGATTCAGGGCAAACTGGCAGTTGCAGCCCCCCTCGATGCCCAGAGCGGTGATGATATCCAAGGCAGCGGAGCGTAGCATCTGATACTCCCGGTTGGCCAGGGTCTGAGTGGGAGCCACCACGATGGAGTCGCCGGTGTGGACCCCCACAGGGTCCAAATTTTCCATGGAGCAGATTTGGATGACATTGCCTGCGGAGTCCCGCATTACCTCAAACTCGATTTCCTTCCACCCGGCGATACACCGCTCGATGAGCACCTGGCCCACCCGGCTCAGGTGGATGCCCCGGTCCGCGATTTCCCGCAGGGAGGGCTCGTCATAGGCGATGCCGCCGCCGGTGCCGCCCAGGGTGTAGGCGGGCCGGACAATCACCGGGTATCCGATCTGCTCTGCAAAGGCCACGGCGGCGTCCACGCTCTCCACCACGTCGGAGGTGACGCAGGGCTGGCCGATGGACTCCATGCAGTCCTTGAAACCCTGACGGTCCTCCGCCTTGTGGATAGACTCGGGGCTGGTGCCCAGCAGCCGCACGCCGTAGTTCGCCAGCGTGCCGTTCTCGTGGAGGGCCATGGCTAGATTCAGCCCTGTCTGCCCGCCCAGGGTGGGCAGCACGGAGTCGGGCCGCTCCATCTGGATGATCTGGGTGACGCTGTCCACGTTCAGCGGCTCGATGTACACGTGGTCGGCGATGTCCTTGTCCGTCATGATGGTGGCGGGGTTGGAGTTGACCAGGACGACTTCAACGCCCTCCTCTTTCAAAGCGCGGCAGGCCTGGGTGCCAGCGTAGTCAAACTCGGCGGCCTGCCCAATGACAATGGGGCCGGAGCCCAGCACCAGGACCTTTTTGATATTCGTATCCTTGGGCATTACCGGTCACCTCCCATCGAAGCGATAAAGCGGTCGAACAGGTACTCCGTGTCCTCCGGGCCGGGGCTGGCCTCGGGGTGGAACTGGACGGTAAAGCAGTTGGGCCGCTTGTATTTCAGCCCTTCCACCGTGTTGTCGTTGACGTTGACGTGGGACACCTGGGCCACCTCCGGGTCCACCGTGTCCGCATCCACCACGTAGCCGTGGTTCTGACTGGTAATGAAGCAGCGGCCCGCCTCCAGGTCCTTCACCGGATGGTTGCCGCCCCGATGGCCGAACACCATTTTGTGGGTTTTCGCGCCGGTGGCCAGGGCCAGAAGCTGGTGCCCCAGGCACACGGCAAACATTGGGATGTTGGACTCGTACAGCGCCCGCACCTCTTTGATGATGTCCACGTTGTCCGCCGGGTCGCCGGGGCCGTTGGACAGCATCACGCCGTCAAAGCCGCCGCTCAAAACCTCCTTTGCCGGAGTGTGGGCCGGAAACACCGTCACCTCACAGCCCCGTTTCCGCAGACACTCGATCATGTTCTGCTTGACGCCGTAATCCATCAGCGCCACCCGGAGCTTCTGCTCCACCAAGGCGGGGAACATCTCTCTCTCAGCCCGGGTCACCCGCTCGACAGTGCCCGACACCCGGTAGGCCGCCAGCTTGTCCATGACCTCCTGAACAAGAAAATGCTCCGCGCAGGTGATCATGCCGTTCATGGTCCCTTGGCTGCGGAGAATCTTGGTCAGAGCACGGGTGTCCACCCCCTCTATGCCCACGATATGGTTTTCGCGCAGATAATTGCCCAGACTGTCCTCACAGCGGAAATTGCTGCCCACCGGGGACAGATGCCGCACCACAAGCGCCTCCGCCCAGGGCCGGACAGACTCGTTGTCCTCGCGGTTAACGCCATAATTCCCCATCAGCGGATAAGACATCACCACGCCCTGCCCCGCGTAGGAGGGGTCAGTCAGAATCTCCTGGTAGCCGGTCATGGAGGTATTGAACACCATTTCGCACACCCGGTCCTCCATGGCGCCGATGGCGCCGCCCCGGAACACCGCGCCGTTTGCCAAAATCAAAGTCGCTTTCAAGCCTGCATCCCACCTTACCTTTTACTCCGTCTATTTTACTGGCCTTCCCCCCAAAAATCAAGAAAATCTCGTTCTCTTTTTCCTGTTCATAAAAAAATTGGAATTTTGGACAAACTGGTGGCATATCTGCCCCATCTCAAGGGCAAAATGTTCAAGCGGCTTTTACCCTCAACCTACAGGGAGGTTTTCCTATGTTCGTGGTACTCATACGCACGGTGGTGCTCTATCTGTTCATCATCGTGGGCATCCGTCTGCTGGGCAAGCATCAGATCGGTGAGCTGGAGCCCTCCGAACTGGTGCTCACCCTCATCATCGCCGATCTGGCCTCCGTCCCCATGCAGGACAACGGCATCCCCCTGCTGTCCGGGCTGATTCCCATCGTGGTGCTGCTGTGCCTGTCCTCCATCATTTCCGTGCTGTGCACACAGTCCATCAAATTCCGAACGCTCCTGTGCGGGAAACCCTCCATTGTGGTGGAAAACGGCCTGGTGCTGGAGGCGGAGCTGAAAAAGAACCGCCTCACCCTGGATGAGCTGATGGAGGAGCTGCGCATCCAGGGCTACGCCGACTTCAAGTCCATCAAGTTCGCCCTGCTGGAGACCAACGGCCAGCTGTCCGTGCTTCCCTTTTCCGCTGAAAAGCCCGTCACCGCCGCTCAGATGAAGGTGACGACCCAGGAGACCGGGCTTCCCGTGGTGCTCATCAGCGACGGGCGGCTGCTGGAGCACAACCTGAAAGGCGCGGGCTACGAGCACAACTGGCTGGAGAAGCAGCTGGCTGTCCATGGGCTGCATTCCCCCCGGCAGGCGTTTCTGCTCACCGTGGACGAAGGAGGCAACACCTACTGCGTACCCAAAAAGGAGGCGGGGAAATGAAACGGCTGTATGTTTCCGTCGGGTTGATCATCCTCATGGCAGCACTGTCTGGGCTGCACATCTGGCACCTGGACAATCTCACCGGGCAGCTCACCGACCTGCTCACCCAGGCCCAGGATCAGGCCGCGCAGGAAAACTGGACGGAGGCCGCCCGCCTCACCCGTCAGGCCAAGGACCGGTGGATGGAACACAACAGCTATCTCCATATCACCCTGCGCCACACCGACACCGACGCCATTCAAATTTCCATGGACGAGGCTCTTGCCTTTCTGGAGGGCGGTGAAAAGCAGCCCGCCGAATACGCCGCCGTCAACGCCCGGCTGCTCACTCAGCTGGAGCTGCTGGTGGAGGCGGAGCTGCCCACCCTCACCAACCTGCTGTAAACCCGGCCCCCGCAGAGCGCGGGGGCCTTGCTTTGCTTTGTTGCCTCTTGTTTCTCTTGTCCAGTTGTGGTATAATTTACATTCAAGCATAAAATAGGAGTAGAATAGGCAAACGGTAAGGAGCTATGCTATGAAAATCGTTGTTTTGGCCGGCGGGCTTAGTGGCGAGCGGAACGTGTCCCTGTCCAGTGGGTGCAAGGTGTGCGCCGCTCTGCGGGAGCGGGGGCACCAGGCCGCCTTTATCGACATGTATCTGGGCACTCAGGAGGCCCCCGAATCCCTGTTCAGCGCTCCCATCCCGGCGGAGCTGACCAAAATCGACCGTCAGGCCCCCGACCTGGAGCAGGTGAAGGCCGCCCGCGCGGGCGGTGGCGACGGTCAGTTCGGCCCCGGCGTGCTGGCGCTGTGCCGCATGGCGGACGCAGTGTTCCTGGCCCTCCACGGCGCCTGCGGCGAGGACGGCAAGGTCCAGGCCGCGCTGGAGCTGCTGGGCATCCCCTACACCGGCGCGGGCTATCTGGGCAGCGCCATTGCCATGGATAAAGACCTGACCAAGCGCATCGTGGCCCCGCTGGGGGTGGCCACGCCCAAGTGGGAGCTGGTGGCCTACGGCGCGGACGACATTCCCGCCCTCACTGACCGCCTGGAACTGCCCTGCGTGGTAAAGCCGGTGGCCTCCGGGTCGTCTATCGGCGTGTCCATCGTCCACAACAAAGCGGCGCTGGACGCCGCCCTCACCGGCGGGCTGGCCTTCGGCGGCGTGTGTGTGGTGGAGCAGTACATAGCCGGGCGGGAGATCCAGGTAGGCATCCTGGAGGATCGAGCCCTGCCCTCCATCGAGATCATCCCAAAAACCGGCTTTTATGACTACGAGAACAAGTATCAGCCCGGCGCGGCGGAGGAGATCTGCCCCTCCCCCATCCCGGCGGAGTGGGAAAAGCGGCTGAGCGAAGCCGCGCTGACGGTGTTCCACGCCCTGGGGTTGTCGGTATATTCCCGCGCCGACTTCATGGTCACGCAGGACGGTACCCCCTGGTTTCTGGAGATCAACACCCTGCCCGGCATGACCCCCACCAGCCTGCTGCCTCAGGAGGCGGCGGCGGTGGGCATCGGCTACGGCGAGCTGTGTGAGAAGATCATCGAAGCGTCCCTGTCTGCCCGGAGGTCCGGAAAATAACACCGCTGAAACAGAGCGGGAGAGGAGCACCATCATGGAGGCATTGACACTGAGACAGCTGCTGGAAGCGGTAAACGGCACTCTGCTGGGGGAGTTCAATGACCTGGACGCCGGTGTGTCCGAGGTGAGCACCGACAGCCGGAGCATCCAGCCGGGATGCCTGTTCATCCCCTTGGAGGGAGAGCGGTTCGACGGCCACTCCTTCATCAATTCCGCCCTGGAATCGGGAGCGGCGGGCTGTCTCACCGCCCGGGAACGGGAAAACTATCTGCCCGGCAGGTTCTATATCAAAGTGCGCTCCACCCAGCGCGCCCTTTGGGAGCTGGCCCGGTATTATAAAAAGCTGTTTCCCATCCCCTTTGTGGCCATCACTGGCTCGGTGGGCAAAACCACCACCAAGGACATGGTAGCGGCGGTGCTGGGGGCCAGGTTCCGCGTCCACAAGACGGAGGGTAATTTCAACAACGACATCGGCGTGCCCCTCACCCTGCTGAAGCTGGAAAAAACGCATCAGGTATGTGTGGTGGAGATGGGAATGGACCACGCCGGGGAGATCGACTATCTGGGCAGGCTGGTGGAGCCGGATATGGCCCTCATCACCAACATCGGCGACGCCCACATTGAGAACCTGGGCAGCCGGGAAAACATTTTTAAAGCCAAGTGCGAGATTTTCCCCCATTTGAAGGAGGATGGCCTTGCCATTCTCAATGGGGACGACCCCATGCTGACCACGCTGCAAAGCGCCCTGCCCCAGCGCACAGTGTTTGTAGGCGGCGGCGAAGGGCTGGATTATACCGCCTGCGATTTGAACAGCGACGGCGCGGGCCATCTCAACTGCCGCGTCAAAACCCCGCGCAGTCAGTTTGAGGCGGATATACCCGCCCTGGGCAGCCATATGATCTACCCCACCCTGATGGCCGCCGCCGTGGGGGAGGCGCTAGGCATGGCTCCCGACGAGATCGTCCGGGGCATCGGGGCCTTCCTTCCCACCAAGATGCGGATGAACATCATCCGCTGCAAGGGCGACATCGTGATTTTGAACGACGCCTACAACGCCAATCCCCAGTCCATGCGGGCGGCGGCGGCGGTGCTGGGCGACGCCGGCCAGAAACGCCGGAAGGTGGCCGTGGTGGGCGACATGAAGGAGCTGGGCCCCGGCTCCGAGCAATTCCACCGGGCGGTGGGCGGCTACTTCGCCCAATCCGGAGCCAACCGGCTCATCGCCATAGGCGACCTGGCCCGGTTCATGGCCGAGGGGGCCAAGGACGCGGGACTGGAGCAAGCCGACTATTTCCCCACCCTGGACGCGGCTAAAAACGCCCTGTCCCGGGAGGTCCGGGCCGGAGTGACCATCCTTGTGAAAGCGTCCCGCTCTATGGCTTTTGAGAAAATCGTGGACTTCCTATTGACGAACGTACCCGAATAAGGAGGTCACACAGTTCAGCACGCATTTAGGAGATTTCTACCAATGATTGACATACAGCTGACCGGCCTTGTCAAAGAATTTGAGGTCGGCAAACGAATACTGGACGGCTTCTCCCTCCAGATCGACGAGGGGGAGCGGGTTGGTCTGCTGGGCCGCAACGGCGCGGGCAAGACCACCATCTTTCGCATGATGACCGGGCAGGTCCACCCCGACGAGGGGACCATCGCCATCGCCCCCGGCAAGCGGCTAGGGCTTATTTCGCAGATTCCGGTCTACCCCGAGGGCTACACCGTCCGGGATGTGCTGGACACCGCCTTTGCCCCCCTTCACGCCATGGAGCGGGAACTGGCGGAGCTGGCCGCCCAGATGGGTGAGAATACCGATTCACAGGTGATGGCCCGATATGACAAGCTCACCGCCGCCTTTGAGCTGGGGGGCGGCTACGACACGGAGACACGGCTAAATAAAGTCTGCAACGGCCTGGGCATCGGGGCCGACATGCGCTCGCGCCCCTTTGACGCCCTGTCCGGCGGGGAAAAGACCCGCATCAACCTGGCCCGGCTCATTCTGGAGGACACCGACATCCTCCTGCTGGACGAGCCCACGAACCATCTGGACCTGAACGCCACCGAGTGGCTGGAGGGGTATTTGGAGCGCTTCAAAGGCACCGTGCTGGCCATCTCCCACGACCGTTGGTTTTTGGATAAGGTGGTCAAGCGCGTCGCCGAGATTCAGGACGGCAAGGCGGAGCTGTACTCCGGCAACTACTCCTTTTACGTGGAGGAGAAGGAGCGGCGGTACCAGGAGCGCTTAAAGCAGTACGAAAAGGAGCAGGCCAAGATCAGCCAGCTGGAGGCCGCGGCGGAGCAGATGCGCATGTGGGCCTTCAAGGGCAACGACAAGCAGTACAAGCGCGCCATCAACATGGAGCGCCGCATTGAGCGTATGCGCACCACGGACAAGCCCACCAAGGAGCGCAAGCTGGCCACCCGGTTCGGCGAGCGGGAGTTCCACGGGGACGAGGCCATGGTGGTGACGGAGCTGTCCAAGTCCTTTGGGGAGCGCACCTTGTTTGACCACATCAACCTGGATGTAACGGGCGGGGAGCGCATTGCCCTTTTGGGCGATAACGGCACCGGGAAATCCACCTTTATTAAGATTATCATGGGTGAGGAGGCGCCGGATTCCGGGTCCATCTATCTGGGACCCTCCATCCGCATCGGCTATCTGCCCCAGATCATCCACTTTGACCGCCCCGACCGCAACCTAGTGGACACCATGCTGTACGCCCAGAACTGCACCACCCAGGAGGCCCGGGACCGCTTGGCCTCCTTCAAATTCCGGGGCGAGGACGTGTTCAAAGAGGTGTCCGCCCTGTCCGGCGGGGAGCAATCGAGGCTTCGTCTTTGTATGCTGATGGACAGCCGGATCAACCTGCTTATTTTGGACGAGCCCACCAACCACCTGGACATCGACTCCCGGGAGTGGATTGAGGAGGCGGTGGAGGAATACGGTGGCAATCTGCTGTTCGTCTCCCACGACCGCTACTTCATTGAGAAGTTTGCCACCCGGATTTGGATGCTGGAAAACGGTCAAATTACCGACTTCCAGGGCACCTACGGGGAGTTCCGGGCCTATCGGGAGCGGCAGGAGCAGCTGAAAAACGCCAAGCCCGCCCCTGTGGAGCCGGAAAAACCCAAAGAGGACAAACCCAAGCGCCCCGGCGGCACCAAGGAGCTGGAAAAGCAGGTCCGCGCCGCCGAGCGGGCGGTGGAAAAGGCGGAGATCCGGCTGGACGAGCTGGCCCAGGAGGCGGAGGGCGCCGCGTCCGACTACCTCAAGCTCCAGGACGTGTACAAGGAGCGGGAGGCACTGGAGGACGAGCTGGCCCACCTGTACGGCGAGTGGGAGCGGCTGGCGGCGGAGCTGGAGAAGGCCCGGGGATGAGCGTGACTGACAATATGAAGGGCTACCGCCACTATAAGGGCAACAGCCCCCAGAACAAAAAGCGGCACTGGCTGGCCGCCCTGCTGCTTTTGCTGGGGCTGGGCCTGATTCTGTTCGGGGCGCTGGAGATCGTCATCGCCGTCCACAGCCGGGACCGGGTGATGGATGACCCCCGGCCGGAGGTTATGGTCATTTTCGGCTGCCAAATGCGGCGGGACGGTCCATCCATTCTGCTCAAGGACCGGTTGGACACCGCTTTGGACTACTGGGAGGAACACCCGGACATCAGGATCATTGTCACCGGCGGCAAGGGAGACGACGAGCACATCTCTGAGGCCCAGGGGATGTACGACTACCTCGCCGCCCACGGGGTGGACGAGGCGAATATTTACATGGAGGACAAGTCCCGGAACACATGGCAGAACGTCAACAACACCTTCGCCCTCATGCAGCAAGAAGGATGGGACGTCACCGATGATGTTTTGCTGGTGTCCAGCGGATTCCATTTGGCCCGCATCGAGATGCTTTGGGACCGGGTACGCACCGGTATTTTGCGGGATGAGGTATACAACGACCAATACATCTCCACCCTGGCCGCGCCGGTAAGCCACACGCCGTCGGCGGTCCAGATGTTCTTCCGGGAGCCGCTGGCCCTGGTGAAGTCCTTCCTCTTCGACCGATAAAGGGAAATTAGGTGAAGCCATGACGGAAAACCTGAAAAATATCGAGCTGCGCTACCAGGAGCTGGAGGCCCGGCTGGCCGCCAACGAGACCTACAGTGACCCGGATTTAGTGTCCAAACTGAACCGGGAGCAGAAGGAGCTGGAGCCGCTGGTCACCGCCTACCGGGCTCTGTGCCGCGCTCAGAGCAACCTGGCGGACGCGGAAGAGCTGCTCTCCGACCCGGAAATGAAGGAGCTGGCCCAGCAGGAGCTGGCCCAGGCGAAAGAGGATATTGAGCGTTTGGAGCGCGAAATCAAAGTGCTCCTGCTCCCCAGGGACCCCAATGACGGCAAAAACGTCATCATGGAGATCCGCGCCGGGGTGGGCGGCGAGGAATCCGCCCTGTTCGCCCACTCCCTCACCCGGATGTACACCATGTATGCCGAGGGCCGGGGCTGGAAGGTGGAAATCAACTCCGCCAATGAGACGGAATTAGGCGGCGTAAAAGAGATTTCTTTCACCATCGAAGGCGACGGCGCCTGGTCCCGGATGAAGTTTGAAAGCGGCGTCCACCGGGTCCAGCGGGTGCCGGAGACGGAATCCGGCGGGCGGGTGCACACCTCCACCGTCACCGTGGCGGTGTTGCCCGAGATGGAGACGGTGGACGTGGAGATCAACCCCGCCGATGTGGAGATGCAGGTGTTCCGCTCCTCCGGGGCGGGGGGACAGCATATCAATAAGACCTCCTCCGCCGTGCGCCTCATCCACAAGCCCACGGGCACTGTGGTGGAGTGCCAGCAGGAGCGCTCCCAGTTCCAGAATCGGGAGAAGGCCATGCGGCTGCTGGCCTCCATCCTGTATGACCGGGAGCGGGAGCGGGTGGAGTCCGAGTATGGAGAAAACCGCCGCAGCCAGGTTGGCACGGGTATGCGCAACGAGCGCATTCGGACCTACAACTTCCCCCAGGGGCGGCTCACCGACCACCGGGTGGGGCTGACGCTGTACAAACTGGACGCGGTGATGGACGGCGGCCTGGATGAGATCATCGACGCGCTGACCACCGCCCGTCAGGCCGAGCAGCTGGCCGAACGGGAGTAGTACCTTTTTCTTGTAAGAAAAAGGTACCGAAAAAGAACTTTTAGTCCGTTACCAAAGCGGATCAAAGCGCCGCGCTTCCGCTCGACCACGGAAGTGGATTTTATTGGGGAAAGAGCATGGTTTATGTTTACTCATATCATTTTTGATTTGGACGGCACCCTGCTGAACACCATCGACGACCTGGCGAACGCGGGCAACCATGTCTGCGCCGCCCACGGCTGGCCCACCCACACGGTGGGCCAGTTTAAACGCATGGTAGGCAACGGCATCCCCAAGCTGGTGTCCCGGTTCACCCCGGACGGGCTGAGCGAGGACGAGCTGGCCGGGGCATTGGCTGAGTTTTCCGCCTATTACGGTGAACACAAGGAGGACAAGACCGCCCCCTATCCCGGTATCCCCGAGCTGCTGGCCGCGCTGAAACGACAGGGGGTCCATCTGGCCGTGCTGTCCAACAAGGCCCATGCCCTGGCAGGGCCGGTGGTGGAGCACTATTTCCCCGGCGTGTTTGAGTACGTGCAGGGCGCGCTTCCCGACGCGCCTTTGAAACCAGACCCCACCCTGCTCCACGCCATGATGAAGGAAATCGGAGCAAAACCCGAAACCACCCTGTTTGTAGGCGACAGCGACGTGGATGTACACACGGGCAAAAACGGCGGGTTGACGGTGGTGGGCGTGCTGTGGGGCTTCCGGGACAGGCAGGAGCTGGAGGGCGCCGGGGCGGACTACATCATTGAGCACCCGGGGCGGCTTCTGAATCCCGGTCCCGATCAGGATACACAGGCCCGGCGAAGGGCGGTGGGCGGTGAGGATGTGGCAGAAACCGGCAGCGTGATCCGCTGCGTCCTATGCTGGCTGGCCACAGCGTTTTTTGCTCTTTTGGAGCTGGCCGACCTCTGGTGGCTTTTCAAGCTCCTGCCGGACGTTCTCCGGCACGGCTATGACTGGGAGGCAGGCTATAATCTGCATCTGGCGGAGGATTTTGAAATCGCCGGGGCGCTGGCATCCTTTCTCGGCGTTCCCCTCCTGCTCCTGTTGCCGCTGTCCATCCTTCTCGCCAGGAAGCTGCCCAGGCATAGCCGCCTCACTGTGGGTTGCGCCATCGGCTGGCCGGTGGCGGTGGTGTTGGCGTTGTTTGAGTGCCACGGCGTCCAGTATCTGGCGGAACGCCTGCCAGATGTACTCAGCCCCGGTGCCGAGCCTTATATGGTGGAAAACTTCCGGGAGGCCGCTGCCATGATGGCGGTGGCCGGGGTTGTGTTTCTCTCCGCACTGGTACTGGCTGTCTACTGCACGATAAAACTCAGAAAGCGGGGGGAGAACCGTGAACACTCTATGCCTGACAAGTGGTGATGTCGAACAGGCGGCCGCCCTGCTCCGGCAGGGCAAGCTGGTGGCCGTCCCCACCGAAACGGTGTATGGCCTAGCCGCCGACGCCACCCAGAAAACCGCCGTACAGGCCAATTACGACGCCAAGGGCCGCCCCGAGACCAAGCCGCTGAACGTGCTGGTGGATGGCATGGCCATGGTGGAGACCGTGTGCCGGGATATCCCGGCGGACGCGTACAAGCTGGCCGAGGCATTCTGGCCGGGGCCGCTGACCATGATCCTGCGGGGGAACGGCGCCCTGCCCTCCATCGTCTCCGCCGGGGGTGGAACCCAGGGGGTGCGCTGCCCCGACCACCCGGATACGCTGGCGGTCATCAAAGCGCTGGACAGGCCGCTGGCCTGTCCCTCCGCCAACCTGTCCGGACAGCCCAGCCCCAAGTCGGCGGACGACGTGCTGGCCCAGCTTGGTGGGAACATTGACGCGGTGCTGGACGGCGGGCCCTGCTCAGTGGGCGAGGAATCCACCATCCTGGATTTGACCGCCTCCCCATACCGCATTCTTCGTCGAGGCGGGCTGAGCCGAGCCGCCATTGAGGGCGCATTAGGCCCCGAAAAATTGAATTGTACATGAAAGGAATATAAAAGCAATATGAATATAGAGGTTAAAAATCAGATTGCCATCATAAAAGAACCCGGTCTGCTGATTGCGGACGGCGGCTCGGCCATGGACCTTCTGGCTGCGGTGCGTTATGAAACCGGATGCTCGGCCATGATATTGTTCCAGGAGCAGTTGGATGAGGCCTTTTTCCGCCTGTCCACCGGGCTGGCGGGAGAGGTATTGCAAAAATTCGTAAACTACCACATGAGGCTTGGCATCGTGGGGGATTTTACCGGGTATACCAGCAAGCCCCTCCAGGACTTTATCTGGGAAAGCAACAAAGGCCGGCAGGTCTGTTTCCAGCCCACCGAGGCGCAGGCCTTGGCCTGGCTGGAAAAGGAGTGAGGCTGTGGTCGTCATCGGCATTACCGGCCCCACCGGGGCAGGAAAAACCACCGTCCTCAACGTCCTAAAAGAGATGGGAGGAGCTGTCGCGGACTGCGACGCGGTGTATCACCAATTGCTCCGCACCAGCGCTCCCATGCAAAGTGAGCTCAAAAGCCGGTTCGGCAGGGAGATTTTTGATGAAAATGGGGGCTTGCGCCGAAAGGCACTTGGTGCTATTGTATTTGGGGACCAGGCCGCGCTGGCCGACCTGAACGCCATCACCCACCGCCACATCGTCGCCGAATTGGAGCGGTTCATCGCCCGGGCCCGGACCGAAGACCGCCCCGCCGCCGCCCTGGACGCCATCGCCCTGCTGGAGAGCCGCGCGGGCGATTTGTGCGATGTCACCGTGGCGGTCACCGCCCGGCCGGAGGCTCGGGTACGCCGGATCATGGCCCGGGAGGGCATCTCCGAGGAATACGCCCGCTCCCGCACAGCGGCGCAGAAGCCCTCCTCCTGGTTCGAGGAGCGGTGTACCTATATCCTGCGCAACGATGGGGGCCGCGAGGCATTTGAGTCCCAAGCGCGGGCATTATTTGAGCATATCATTGTCAAGGAGGATACATGACATGGAAGAAAAAACCGCGGGCCAGCAGCTCCGGGAGGCGCTGCTGACCCAGAAGAAAAACGGCTGGGATGTGGTGGATGAAGCCACCGAACGGGCCATTTTCGACTACTGCGAGGGCTACAAGACCTTCCTGGACCGGGGCAAGACGGAGCGTACCTGTGTGGACTACACCGTGGAGCTGGCCGAGGCCGCAGGCTTCGTCCCCCTGGAGCGGGGCATGGAGCTGCATCCCGGCTCCAAGGTGTACCGGGTGAACCGGGGCCGGGCCATCCATCTCGCGGTGGTCGGGTCCGCGCCCATGGACCAGGGTGTGTCCATCACCGCCTCCCACATCGACAGCCCCCGGCTGGACCTGAAACCCACCCCGCTGTACGAGGACAGCGAGCTGGCCTTTTTCAAGACCCACTACTACGGCGGCATTCGCAAGTACCAGTGGGTGACCATCCCCCTGGAGCTGCGTGGCGTGGTGGCCTTGAAGGACGGGTCCATAGTAAATGTGTCCGTGGGCTCCCACCCCGGCGATCCCCTGTTCACCATCGACGACCTGCTGCCCCACCTGGGCGCGGAGCAGTCCAAAAAGCCCTTGGGCGAAGCCATTCCCGCCGAGAGTCTGAACATCCTGGTGGGCAGCCGTCCCCTGAAGGACGACGACGGCAGCGACCGGGTGAAGCTGGCCGTGATGAAGATGCTCTATGACCACTACGGCATCCGCGAGGCGGACTTCATCTCCGCCGAGATCGAGGCTGTCCCCGCCTTCAACGCCGTGGACATCGGCTTTGACCGCTCCCTCATCGGCGCTTACGGCCACGACGACCGTGTGTGCGGCTACGCCGGCTTGAAGGCCCTGCTGGACCTGGACGCCGTCCCCGTCCGCACCGCCGTGTGCGTGCTGGCGGACAAGGAGGAGATCGGCTCCGAGGGCGTATCCGGGATGCAGTCCGCCTTTTTCGACACCTTCGTGGGCGACCTGTGCGCCACCCAGAGGGTGCCCCTGCGGGTGTGCCTGGAGAAGTCCTTCTGCCTGTCCACCGATGTGACGGCGGCTTTCGACCCCAACTTTGCCGACGTGTATGAGAAGAACAACTCCGCACGTGTGAATTACGGCGTCGGGCTGTGCAAATACACCGGCGCTCGGGGCAAGAGCGGCGCCTCCGACGCCAGCGCCGAGCTGGTGGCCTACGTCCGCCGCCTGCTGGATGACAAGGGCATTCTGTGGCAGATGGCCGAGCTGGGCAAGGCCGATCAGGGCGGCGGCGGCACCGTGGCCTGCTACATGGCCAACCGCAACATCGACACCCTGGACGCGGGCGTGCCTGTTCTGTCCATGCACGCCCCCTTTGAAACCGTCTCCAAGCTGGACTGCTACATGACCTACGCCGCCTGTAAGGCAGTGTATCAGGCGTAACACGCGACCTGTCGTTTCTTTTTCTTCTGAGAAAAAGAAGGACCTTTCCCCCCACATAAAAACCTCCTTTTGCGGAAAAGCTACCGCAAAAGGGGGTTTTTCCATGATTGAGGAGACCAAACCGACCGAAGCAGATGACAACGAGGAGCAGAGCGATCTCCAGCAGCAGATTGTAGACATGGGGTCCAGCACCGTCAAGACGAAGGACGGCACCATCCACACCCTGACCATCGTGGGCACCATCGAGGGCCACCAGGAGGAGCGCTCCGGAGCCAAGACCACCAAATACGAGCACGTCCTGCCCCTGCTTACCGCCGTGGAGGAGAGCGACGAGGTAAACGGCCTGCTCATCCTGCTCAATACCATGGGCGGCGATATCGAGGCGGGGCTGGCCATCGCGGAGATGATCTCCGGGATGCGTAAGCCCACCGTGTCTTTGGTGCTGGGGGGCGGGCATTCCATCGGCGTACCCCTGGCGGTGGCGGCAAAGGAGTCTTTCATTGTCCCTTCCGGGGCCATGACCATTCACCCGGTGCGGCTCAATGGGCTTGTCATCGGCGTGAGCCAGACCTTCCACTACTTTGAACGCATCCAGGACCGGATCTGCGATTTTGTCACCCGGAACAGCCGCATCAGCCGTGAGGATTTCGAGCATCTCATGCTGAACACCGGGGAGATGGCCGCCGACGTGGGCAGTGTCATTTACGGCCAGGAGGCTGTGGAAATGGGCATCATTGACCACCTGGGCGGGCTGTCCGACGCGCTGGAGTGCCTGCACCAGCGGATGAAGGAGGAAAAGGAGCGGCAGCAGTGCCTGTAGAGCACGCTTGAATCAGGCAGGGCTTTGTGCTATACTTGTCCCATTCCTTCCAACCGAGGTGGTATGCGTGAAGCGCTGCATTGCCTTTTGCGGGATCGTCACAAAATAAAACGGTTTCAGGAGGTTAACAGATGATCCCGCAATGGAAAATTTATCCCCGCTCCCAGGGGCACAGCACCGTATACCTGCAAAACGTGGTGACTGACCCCTCTATTATTGTGGGCGAATACACCACTTATGATGATTTTGTCCACGATCCCAGAAACTTTGAGAAAAACAACGTACTCTACCACTACCCCATCAACCAGGAACGGCTGGTGATCGGGAAGTTCTGCTCCATCGCCTGCGGGGCAAAATTTTTATTCAACAGCGCTAATCACGCCCTGAACAGCCTGTCCACCTATCCGTTCCCCATCTTTTTTGAGGAATGGGACCTGCCTGTGGAGGATATTCCCCAAGCTTGGGACAACTACGGGGACATTGTGGTTGGCAATGACGTTTGGATCGGCTACGAGGCCGTCATCTTGGCGGGTTTAACCATCGGCGACGGGGCCGTCATCGGCGCACGGGCCGTGGTGACGAAGGACGTGCCGCCCTACACCATCGTAGGCGGGGTCCCGGCCAAGCCTATCCGCAGGCGGTTCAGCGGCAGCGTAATCCAGCGGCTGCTGTCGCTGAAATGGTGGGACTGGCCGCCCCAGCGCATTGCGGCCAATTTGTCGGCAATCCAGTCCGGCGACATTGAGCATCTGGCATAACGCCACCGGGAGCGCGGCTGATGCCGCGCTCCCTTGCCTTTTCCTCTTTTTTCTGGTAAAATAGCCGGAAGCTTCAATCTTACTGAGAGGAGGCAAGCAATTTGAAGGAATTCACCATCGGCCCCAACGACGCGGGCCAGCGGCTGGACCGCTGGATCGCCAAAGCCCTGCCCCTCCTCCCTGCCCCGCTGGCGCAAAAGTACATCCGGCTCAAGCGGGTGAAGGTCAACGGCAAGGGCTCCAAGCGGGACGTGCGGCTTCAGAAGGGGGACGTGCTTCAGCTGTACATCAACGACGAGTTTTTTGACAAACCCACCCAGGAAAATGCCTTTTTGTCTGTGTTCAAGCCTCAGCTGGACATTCTGTACGAGGACGGGCACATCATGCTGCTGAACAAGCGTCCGGGCATGGTGGTCCACCCCGACGGGCAGGAGCGGGTCAACACCCTCATCACCCACATCCAGGCGTATCTGTACCAGAAAAGGGAGTGGTCTCCCTATTGGGAGAACTCCTTCGCGCCTGCCCTGTGCAACCGCATCGACCGCAACACAGGGGGCATTGTCATTGCCGCCAAGACCGCCGAGGCCCTGCGGGTCATGAACCAAAAGATACGGGACCGGGAGCTGCAAAAGCTGTATCTGTGCGTCATCCACGGCGCGATGACCCCCCGGGATGGGCAGTTGAAGGGATACATTTTGAAGGATGAGGATAAGGCGCAGGTGAAGGTGCACGACCGTCCCGTCCCTGGCGGGAAAACGGCGGTGACGCTGTACAGGACGCTGGAAACACGCGGCGGGCTTTCCCTTGTGGAATGTGACCTCATTACCGGGCGCACCCACCAGATCCGCGCCCAATTTGCCGCCGCCGGGCATCCCCTGCTGGGGGACGGAAAGTACGGCCGGGAGCGGGATGGGAAGCGGTTTAACCGGAGGTTTCAGGCGCTGTACTCCTACAAGCTGCGGTTTGACTTCACCACTGGCGCGGGATGTCTGGAACATTTGAATGGGCGCGAGTGGATGGTGGAAAACGTGGACTTTGTGGAGGAGTATTTCCCAAAGGAGTGATTTTTCTTGGCCTATAAAATTTTAAGCCTGCGGAAGCATGGGGAGCTGCTGGACAAAGCCGCAGGCTGGTTCCACCAAAAATGGGGCATCCCGTTGGAGGCCTATCAGGAAAGCATGGCGCAATGCGTCAAACAGGAGGGACCGGTGCCTCAGTGGTATATGGCCATGGATGGTGAAGCCATCATCGGCGGGCTGGGTGTCATTGAGAACGATTTCCATGCCCGCAAGGACCTCTCCCCCAACGTCTGCGCCGTCTATGTGGAAGAGACACACCGCTGTCAGGGCATCGCGGGGAAATTGCTGAACCATGTCTGTGAGGATATGTCCGGATTTGGCATTGATACACTTTACCTGCTAACCGACCACACTTCCTTTTATGAGCGGTACGGCTGGGAATTTCTGTGCATGGTCCAGGGGGACGGGGAAGACAAGCCGTCCCGCATGTATGTCCGCCATTGGAGCACATGATGTGGAGCCGCAAAAACTACCGGCTGGGCTTTGACCCGTGGGGACTGGGGCTGTTCCTGCTCATCATGCTCCCAAATATCGTATGGTTTGCAGTTCCCGCCCCCAACGATATATTGCGGGCAGAATCCGTCACGCCGGCGGTCGATACGGCCGCTCAAGTGTTCCAGATCATCCTGGCGGCGGCGCTGTGCGCCGTAATCAACACAGCCCGGAACAACTCCACAAAGCGTGGATATTGGGCGGGGACAGCAGCCTGTGTTGTGCTGTATTTCGCCGGGTGGGCATTTTATTACGCTGGGACTGCCAGCGCCGCTGTGATCCTTGACCTGAGCCTTGCCCCCTGCGCGGCGTTCCTGCTTTTTGCATTTGCCCGGCGAAACGCGCCCGCACTGATTTCAGCGGCGGCATTTGCCGTTTGCCACCTTGCCTTTGCCATCGTCAATTTTCTCATATAAAAAGCCCCTCTCCCGGTCTTCGGAAAAGGGGCTTTTCGCTCAGCTGATGCTGACTACCTGATACCCGGCCTCCTCCACGGCAGCACGGATGGCGTCGTCGGATACATCACCGGTGACCACGGCGGTCTTGCTGTCCAGGTCCACGGTGGCAGACGCGCCGGGGATGCTGTTCAGCGCCTTGTCCACGTGGGCGCGGCAGTGCTGGCACATCATGCCCTCAATGACAACCTTCTTTTCCATAGTGTTTTGTTCTCCTTTCATTTCAACGGCGGGAGCTCCGCCGGGTTTGACTTCCGAATGCGCCTGAATGCTCGGCTTGAAGAACCGCAGGCGCAGGGCGTTGGTCACCACGCACACCGAACTGAAGCTCATGGCGGCAGCGCCCAGCATAGGGCTGAGCTGGGGCCCGCCCCAGATGGCCAGCACCCCCGCCGCCACGGGAATGCAGATGGCGTTGTAGAAAAATGCCCAGAACAGATTCTGCTTTACGTTACGGATGGTGGCCCGGGACAGCTCCACCGCTGTCACCGCATCCGCCAGGTCGCTTTTCATCAGCACGATGTCGGCGCTCTCGATGGCAACGTCCGCACCCGCGCCGATGGCAAGGCCCACGTCCGCCCGGGCCAGGGCCGGGGCGTCGTTGATGCCGTCGCCCACCATGGCCACCTTCTCCCCCTGCTCCTGAAGGGCAGCAATCTGCCGCTCCTTGTCGGCGGGGAGCACCTCGGACACCACCTGAGTCAGGCCCAGCTCTTTGCCGATGGCCTCGGCGGTGCGCTTGTTGTCGCCGGTGAGCATGACCACCTTCAGGCCCAGCCTCTGGAAGCCCTCAATGGCGGCGCGGCTGGTCTCCTTCACCGTATCCGCCACGGCGATGATGCCCATGGGCCTGCCGTCCTCCACAAAGAACAGCGGAGTCTTGCCCTGCTTGGCCAACTCGTCCGCAATCATGGTGTCCTGTCTCAAATCCACCTTCGCGTCCGCCAGCATGGCGGCGTTACCCGCCAGATAATCGGCACCCTGAATGGCTCCGCGCACACCTTTGCCGTGGACGGCCTGGAATTTCTCCACCGGACACAGAGGGATGTTCCGGTTTCCAGCCTCCTCCACGATGGCCGCGCCCAGAGGGTGCTCGGAGGGCTTTTCCAACGAGGCCGCCACGCACAAAAGCTCCTCCGCAGTGGTCCTGCCCAGGGGGTACAAATCGGTAACCTTGGGCTTGCCCTCGGTAACGGTGCCCGTTTTGTCCAGCACCACGGTGGTGACGGAGCGCAGGTTTTCCAGCCCCTCGGCAGACTTCACCAAAATGCCATGTTCCGCTCCTTTGCCTGTGCCCACCATGATGGCCACGGGTGTGGCAAGCCCCAGCGCGCAGGGGCAGGAGATCACCAGCACCGCCACACCGGAGGTCAACGCCCGCTCCACAGAGCCGGTGGCGATGATCCAAACCACCGCCGTCACCAGCGCGATGGCCATCACCACGGGGACGAACACTCCCGCCACCTTGTCCGCCAGCTTGGCAATGGGGGCCTTGGAGGAGGCCGCCTCGTCCACCAGACGGATCATCTGGGCCAGGGTCGTGTCCTCCCCCACCCGGGTAGCCCGGAGGGTCAGCACGCCGGACTTGTTGATGGAGGCCGAGATTACCGTATCGCCGGGGCCCTTGTCCACCGGGATGGACTCGCCGGTGAGGGCGGACTCGTCCACCGAGGACGCGCCCTGCGTCACCACGCCGTCCACCGGCACCGAGCCGCCGGGACGCACCAACACCAGGTCCCCCGCCTGCACCTGCTCCACGGGCACCTCCACCTCTCCTCCGTCCCGCAGGACGGTGGCGGTTTTGGGCGTCAGATCCATGAGCCGGGCGATGGCCTGACCCGTCTTGCCCTTGGAGCGGGTCTCCAGGTATTTGCCCAAGGTAATCAGGGTAAGGATCATCCCCGCGGACTCAAAATACAGGTCCATGGAGTAGTGCATCACCAATTCCTCGTCCCCATGCCCCAAGCCCCAGCCGATGCAGTACAGGGCCGCGATGCCGTAAATGACGGCGGCGGCGGAGCCCACGGCGATCAGCGAGTCCATGTTGGGGGAGAGATGGAACAGCGTTTTGAAGCCCACCCGGTAATACTTCTGGTTGATAACCATGATGGGCACCGTCAGCAGGAACAGGGTCAGCGCATAGGTCATGGCATTTTCCGTACCGTGGAAGAAATGAGGAATGGGCCAGCCCATCATATGGCCCATGGACAGGTAAAACAGCGGGATCAGGAACACAAAGGAGGAAATGAGCCTCGCCTTCATGTTCTTCAAATCGTCCTCCATGGCGTTGGCCGCAGGCTTGGCCTGGGCCGTGCCCTGGCCTGCAGCGGCGGGCAGGGACGCGCCGTACCCCGCCTTCTCCACGGCGGATACGATCTGCTCCGGGGTCAGCGCCCCGTCCCAGTCCACCACCATAGAACCGCCCAGCAGGTTGACGTTGACCTCGCACACGCCGTCCAGCTTTCGCACCGCCTTATCCACATGGGCGGAGCAGGCGGAGCAGGTCATGCCGGTGACGGTAAATTTTTGCTTCATGAATCGTTCACCTCGCTTGAAAACATGCCTTTTATAGTATCTTCCCCAGGGCATTCACCAATTCGTCGATCTTGTCCGACCGCTCCTGGTCGCTTTTGGCGTTCTCCACACAGTGCTTCAGGTGGGCCGTCAGAATCTCCCTGTTGGCCCGCCTCAGCATGGCGTCGGCGGCAGCGACCTGCTGGGAAACGTCCATGCAGTAGCGGTCCTCCTCCACCATTTTGATGATGCCGTCAATCTGTCCACGGGCCGTTTTCAGCAGTCTAAGCACCGTCTTTTGGTCAGCCATCATAAGCAACGCCTCCCGCTTCAATATACACCCCCCTGGGGGGTAGTGTCATCCTATCATATTACTGAGCGTTTGTCAACAAAAAATTCCCGGGCTGTCCCGGGAATTTTTTTGCTTATTTTTCCAGCTTTGCCTGGGCGCGGGCCAGGAACTTTTCCGTCTTAATAACAAACCGCTCGTGGGTTCCCCCGCCAATCCTCCCAGCCTCGTCATAGGCGGCCACAGTAAAGGCCAGCTTCCGGCCCTCCACAGAGGTGACCTCCGCCTCTGCCCACACCTTCATGCCGATGGGCGTGGCGGCGTCATGGGTCACGTCCAGACGGGTGCCCACCGTGCCCTCGTCCGCGGACAGCGCCCCCTGCACCGCCTGGACGGCGGCGTTTTCCATCAGCGCAATCATCCACGGCGTGGCAAACACGGGCACCAGCCCGGAGCCCGCCGCCTGTGCGGTGTTTTCCTGTACGACCACGGTTTCGGCGCGGCCCTTCATTCCAATCTCAATAGGCATAGCAATTCCTCCGCATTTTATGGTTACACTAAGCATACACCATTCCGGCGGGTTTGGCAATTTAAAAATATCTTCAAACCTTTTTTCTTGAACCTCTCCCCTGTTCTTCGTATAATAATAAAAACACACTGGAGGGTCGAGAATTACATGAAGCACATTCTGGTCATCGACGACGACATTTACATCGGAAATTTGCTGCAAGAGGCTTTGGAGGCCGAGGGCTACCGGGTCAGCCGGGCCTACTCCGGCACCGAGGCCGTTCTGACCCTGGACCACACCCGGCCCGACCTGGCCCTGCTGGACCTAATGCTTCCGGGGCTGTCCGGAGAGGAGGTGCTTCCCCGTCTGGCGGGCATCCCTGTCATCGTGGTCAGCGCCAGGGCCGACGTGGACAGTAAGACCACCCTGCTTCTGGGCGGCGCGGCGGACTACGTGACCAAGCCCTTCGTTCTGCGGGAGCTTCTGGCCCGGGTGGCGGTGCGGCTGCGGGAAGCCTCCGCTCAGAGAGGAGGGACGCTCGCCTTTCAAAATCTGCGGCTGGATTCGGACACCCGCTCGGTGCGGGCAGACGGCGAGGAGGTGCGGCTCACCCGGACGGAGTACGCCATTTTAAAACTGCTGATGCAGAACCCTGCCCAAGTGGTCACCAAATCTGCCCTGCTGGACCGCATTTCCCGGGACACGCCGGACTGTACGGAGAGTTCCCTGAAAACCCATATGAGCAATCTGCGCAAAAAGCTTCGGGACGCCGGGGGCGGAGACTGCATCGAATCGGTGTGGGGTATTGGATTCAAAATGCGCACATTAGGAGGAAGCCATGGCTGAATTGACGTCTATGAGGAACATCGGAGCAGAGATGGCGCGAAAGCTCACCGCCGTGGGCATCGACACCCCGGAAAAGCTGGCGGAGGCAGGCTCCAAGGAGGCGTTTTTTCGCATCAAGACCGTATTTCCCCAGGTCTGCCTGGTCCACCTGTACGCCCTGGAGGGCGCGCTCCAAGACGTGGAATTCAACAGCCTCTCCAAGCACACGAAGCAGGAACTGAAGGAATTCAGCGACCGCCTCAAAGGATAGCCCACAAAATCTCAACCATTTCTGAACTGTTTCCTTGACCGCTTTCTGAACGTTTTTTTGCTATTCTCAAGGCATCCCAAGGAAACGGAGACTTTTTTATGGAATACGTACTTGTCACCCAGGGCCTGTCCAAGCATTACAAGGACTTCAAGGCCCTGGACGGATTGACCATGCATGTGCCCAAGGGCAGCATTTACGGCTTTGTGGGCCGCAACGGCGCGGGCAAGACCACCCTGATCCGGCTCATCTGCGGCTTGCAGGCTCCTACGGCGGGCGCCTATACCCTGTACGGCGCCGACAGCAATCAGAAGGACATCGCCAACCTCCGCCGCCGCATGGGCGCGGTGGTGGAAACCCCGTCCATCTACCTGGACCTGACCGCCGAGGACAATTTGAAGGAGCAGTTCCGGGTGCTGGGGGTGCCGTCCGACGACGGCATCCCTGATCTGCTCAAGCTGGTGGGGCTGGAGGACACGGGAAAGAAAAAGGCCCGCAATTTCTCTCTGGGCATGAAGCAGCGGCTGGGCATCGCCGTGGCCCTGGCCGGGGACCCGGACTTTCTGGTGCTGGACGAGCCGGTGAACGGCCTGGACCCCCAGGGCATCATCGAGATCCGGGAGCTGATCCTGAAGCTGAACCGGGAGCGGCGCATCACGGTGCTCATCTCCTCCCACATTCTGGACGAGCTGTCCAAGCTGGCTACCCACTACGGCTTTATCGACTCGGGCCGCATCGTCAAGGAGCTGTCCGCCCGGGAGCTGGAGGCCGCCTGCCGCAAGTGCCTGCGGGTGGAGGTCACCGACACCCGGGCCTTGGCGCGGGTTCTGGACCAGATGGGAGTGGACTACAAGATTCTGGACGATGGGCAGGCGGACCTGTACGCCCAGATGAACATCTCCCAGCTCAGCCGGGCGCTGGACGGGGAGGGCTGCGAGCTGCTCAGCGCCCAGGAGCGGGACGAAAGCCTGGAGAGCTACTTCGTCAACCTGGTGGGAGGTGACTCCCATGCGTAACCTGCTGAGCGCCAACCTCCTGCGGTTGAGAAAAAGTATGCTGTTCTGGGGCTGTCTCATTTTGATGCTCCTGTTAGGGGCGGGCTTCACCCTCCAGCGCTATTGGGAACAGATCGCCTATGCCGAGTTCGGCCAGCTCTCTTATTTGGATGAGGTGCTTTTCCGCCATGGCCTGCTGATCGGCATTGTGACGGCGTTATTCGTCCCCATGTTTTTCGGCATAGAGTACAGTGATGGGGCTATCCGAAACAAAATGGTGGTGGGGCACTCCCGCCTGTCCATCTACTTCGCCAACCTCATCACCGCTGCAGCCTCCTCCCTCGCATTCTGTGCGGCCTATATCCTGGCGGTGCTGGCCCTCGGTGTGCCCCTGCTCAATGGCGTCCGGCTGACCGCAGTCCAGTGTGCGCTTCTTATGCTGGGGACGTTGGTGTTGTCGGCAGCGTTCTCTGCGCTGTATATCTTTGTAGCCATGCTGTGCGCCCGCAAGGCCGCATCGGCGGTGGTGTGCATTTTAGGTGTGTTTCTCCTGCTGTTCGCAGGCATCTATATCAGCGCGCGGCTCAGTGCCCCGGAATTTCTGACTGAATATTCCATCGCCGACGATGGACAGGTCGTAGAGGAAGAACCGGAGCCAAACCCCCAGTACCCACGGGGGTTGGAGCGGGAGGTGTACCAGTTCCTGTACGACTTCCTTCCCGGGTGCCAGTCCATCCAGTACGGTGACATGAGCGCGGAAAACCCAGCGCTTCTGGCGGCATACTCGCTGATCATCCTTACAGTATCCACCGGGGCCGGGGCGGCGCTGTTCCGGCGGAAGGATTTGAAGTAGGTAGCTGTATGGTTAATTTACTTTCAGCGGGATTTCTGCGCCTGTGGCGAAGCCGCAGCTTTTGGGTGTGCCTGGGTGTTATGGCCGGAGTGGGCGTGTTCGAGGCTGTGTCTGGCTGGCGGGCCATGATGGACTTCCGCAGCTCTGGCGTGGCGGACGCTATAGTGAGCCTGGATTCCCGGTATTTCATCTTTCCTTTCCTGTCCGGCATCCTTCTGTCCCCTTTCTGCGCCCTGTTCACAGGCGCAGAGTATAGTGACGGGACCATCCGCAACAAGCTGTCCGTCGGCCACACCCGGGCGGCGGTTTACTTTTCCAATCTGGTCCTATGTGTTACTGCCGGGATTCTATTCTGTTTAGGATATATTGCGGCGGTTCTGGCGGCTGGCTTTCCTCTGCTGGGGCCTATGCGCACTCCATTCCCTGTTGTGTTGTGGTACACTTTCTGTGCCGTGGCCATGACCTCCGCTCTGGCCGCGCTGTTTACTATGATAGCCATGCTTTGCCAGAGCAAGGCCATAACAGCCGTAATATGTATTTTTCTGGCCTACTTCCTGCTGTTCCTGGGCATCTACCTCAATAACCGGCTGAGCGAACCAGAGACATACCCAGAACAGCAGTATGTTCAGGACGGGCAGATCGTCACGGCTGCGGCCCACCCCAACCCCAATTATGTTCGAGGGGGGAAACGGGCGGTCTATCAATTTCTTTACGACCTGCCCGGCTGTCAGGCAGTCCAACTGGCCACCACCATCGACACCGGAGCGCCGCCCCGCCTGCCACTGTATTCCCTGGCCGCTGTTCTCCTGTCCACAGGGAGCGGAATCCTCCTGTTCCGTCGAAAAAATTTGAAATGAGGTGGGCGGCATGAGGAATTTGTTGTCCGCAAACTTTCTTCGGCTGAGAAAGAGCGCACTGTTTTGGGGGCTGCTCCTGCTGCTCTTTGGTCTGGGCATGTTATTCACCCTGCACCGTGTTAAGGAACAGGCGCAATGGGGCGCACATTTTTACCTGACCGTTGACCTGTTCACCTACGCACTGTTCCTGGGCTTTGGGATGGCGGCATTCATCCCCCTGTTCTTCGGCGCAGAGTACAGCGACGGCGCTATCCGCAACAAGCTGGTCATAGGGCATTCCCGCTGGGCCATCTACCTGTCCCATCTGGTTACAAGCGTGGTCGTAGCCCTATCCGCCGCTGCGGCCTATCTGGCTCCGGTGCTTGCCATCGGCCTTTTTGTCTATGAGCCCCCAAATATGGACGCGGGCACCTTCCTGCTGATCCTGTTGGGAAGCCTTGTGCTGCTGGCGGCCTACTGCGCCCTATACACCTTCGTGGTGATGAATTGCAGCCGGAAAAGCGCGGCGGCGGTGATCTGCCTGGTGGGGATGCTGGTGCTCTACGTGGCGGCAGGCAACATCGAAGTCCCTCTGATGCACCCGGAATATATGTCTATGGAGGTCACGGATTCCGGCGAGATCATTCCCGGAGAACCCAACCCCCGCTATGTGGGCGGCGCGGCGCGGGACGTGCTGGAAACCCTCCACGACCTCCTGCCCACCGGGCAGTCCCTCCAATATATGCGGGCGGACGTGGCCCATCCGGCCCGGCTTCCTCTGTACTCCCTGGTGGATATCCTTGTGTTTACTGCCGCCGGTGCAACCTTGTTCCGCAAAAAAGACCTGAAATGAGGTGAACCCATGCTCCCCTGGCTGCTGTGTGTCGTGCTGTTGATGATTGCCCTGGCGTCGTTCGCCCGTCTGCGCCTGCTCCAAAACAGCCTGGACGACATTGGCCGCCAGCTTGGGGAGCGCCTTTCCTCCGACACCAACAACCCCATCTTTCTCTCCTCCCGGGACCCCCACGCCCTCAAACTGGCGGCGGAGCTGAACGTCCAGCTCAAGGAGCTGCGCCGCCAGCGCCAGCAGTACGAAAACGGCGACCGGGAGCTGAAGGAGGCGGTGACCAACGTGTCCCACGACCTGCGCACCCCCCTCACCGCCATCTGCGGCTACTTGGAGCTGTTGGGCAAGGGGGACAAAACGCCGGATCAGGCCCGGTATCTGGCCCTCATCGCGGACCGGGCCGAGGCCATGCGGCAGCTCACCGAGGAGCTGCTTCGCTACTCGGTGGCAGCCGGTGGCGAGGAGGAGCCCGCGCTGGAGCCGGTGGATTTGAACGCCGCCGTGGAGGAGGCGGTGGCCTCCTTCTACGGCGCGCTGGTGGAGGGGGGCGTGACGCCCCGCGTATCCCTGCCTGAGGAACGCGTGGTCCGCAATCTGGACCGGGCCGCCCTTTCCCGGGTTTTGGGCAACCTGCTCAATAACGCGCTGAAATACAGCGGCGGGGACTTGAGCGTGGTTTTGGAGCCGGACGGCTCCATTACTCTGTCCAACGCGGCGCCGGAGCTGGACGAGGTACAGGTAGGGCGGCTGTTCGACCGGTTCTACACGGTGGAATCGGCCCGCCGGTCCACCGGGCTGGGGCTGTCCATTGCCCGCTCACTCACCGAGCGCATGGGCGGAACCATCACCGCCCGGTACGAGGAGGGGCGGCTGTCGGTGGAGTTCCACTTTCCCGCCCACATTTGATGCCGGTCTCACACAAAAAGACCACCGGGAAGGGGCGGTGACATAAGAAAATATTTTAAGCAAGGGTTGGCGCGGCGTTAAACTGCGCCGACTTTCGCATTGTTATTGTCTCTGGCAGTTTGGAATTGCTCCCGCGCTCCCTTAAAATCAAACGCACCAATGAAATTATGGACAATCTCAAACTCCCGGATTTTCACCCGTTTCTGCTGTTCGCCGGTCGTATAGGTATCGGACGCCCTGATCTGTTCCACGAACCTGTTTCGACATAATAACAGCCTCAAATGTCACAACTTCGAGGCATTTGAAAGCCGGGAGCAAGTTACTCCCGGCTTTCATGGATAAATCTCAATTTTGCCGCAGCCGCTCTATGATGCTGACTTTAGCGATTTGTCGGTACAAAAGTGCCGGTATTGCCACAGTTAGGAGTATAAGGAACGGGTAGATTACCAGCATGGGCCACATGACAAAGCGATAGGTGAAGAACCAAATCCCGCTGGAAATTCCCCGCACGACTACCACAGAAAACAAAACGCCAAGGACAACCGATGTGATAATCGTTCCCACAGCATAATACAGTCCTTCAAAAGAGAGCATGCGCTTTAGCTGCTTGCCGGTCATGCCGATGCTTTGCAGCATGGCAAACTCCTTTCTGCGGGTGATAACGCTTGTCAAAACGGAGTTGACAAAGTTTGCAATACCTATAATGCCGATGATGATACTCAACGCTCCGCCGATGGTCATAATCAGGGAGGTCAGGTTGTCAAAAGAGCTGACATAGGTTGCTTTGGATTCAAAATCCATACTCGGCTCCACGCTGTCAATATAGTCATTCAAAAACTCTGCCATTGGGGTTTTTGTTCCCTCTTTCACATCAAAGGGGAAATTGACCAGATGGGGGTCATCGCACAGCGGCAGGAAGATTTCTGTTGGGAGATAGAACCGGCTTTCGCCCGTGTTGCGGGTGGTGGCTGTGTTCTCGTTGGCCCGGACTTTTGCCAGGATGATAAAGTCATAGCTGTCCGTAATGGTGGTGGAAAGCCCCTCCGCTTTCAGGTGATTGATTCGTACCGTGTCCCCAACACTGATATTGGGGTTATCTATGACGGTTCCATCATCGTTACAATCCACGCTCAACAGGATATACTTTCCTGATTTCAGCTTTTCCAGGTCGACGATTCCCTCTATGGCCTCCATGTGATTCAGCAGAAAATCGTCCGCGCCGTACAGGGCTACAAAGGGATTGCCGTTTTGATCCTTGTTATAGCTGAAAAAGACGTTGTGTTCTGTGGAAAACGGTTCTTCCAGCACACGGGAGGTATAGAGCCTGCCGCCATCCTCGAAACACCCATTCTGCTTCACAGCCTCAATAAAGCTCTCCGACAGGTCGTTTTCACTTTTTTCAAATTGGAACTGGAAGTAGTCTGCGTTAGAGATCACAAAGTCTGTATCCATAAATTTTGCGATATACTTGTCAAGGTCAAACCCGCCGGACAGAGTGAACACGGTGTTGAACAGCACCAGGCTCAGGGTCATGGACACGATCACCAGCACAGTACGCTTGCGGTTGCGGCCCAGGTTTGCCAGCGCCATAAAGTGGAGCTTCGCGCCATGTGTTGACTTCTTATCTTTGACCTTGCGTTTTCCGAACGCCGCCGCATCATTCTCCGTATAGCGTATTGCTTCAATTGCGGAAACCGCACCTGCAATTTTAGCGGGCTTGCGGACGCTGACAAAGACCGTGAACAGGGCAAAGGCGGCGGAGCCAATGAAAATGAGGGGATTTACCGTCACCTTAATGCCGGCGTCCGCAGTATAACTCGTTCCGTTCATCAGGAATGGAACCAAAGCCCGGCCAATCAAGAAGCCCACCAGCAAACCGATCGGAATCCCAATCAGGGAAAGTCGAAGCGCCTGCCGGTTGATAAGCCGCTTGATTTGCCGCTCTGTTGTGCCCAGCGTTTTTAACTGTCCATAGGACTGAATATCCTGAATGACAGAAATCTGGAAAATATTGTAGATAATCAAATATCCAGTTACAATAATCAGCGCAACGCCAACGATGCCGGAAAGCAGCATAGCTGGATTGTCCGTCAACGCGCCATTCTGATAGGCCGGACTGACACGGGCGATCACATAATTGCTGTCCTCCTTGCTGCCGCCCATCGTATCACAGGTATAACCGGTTTCGGAAAGAAGCTGGTGGAGCTGGGCCTCTATATTGCCCCGTCCTTTGAACATCACATAGGCGGAGACAACACCGGAATAGTCATTATCCACAGGATAGGTATAGGTTAAAATATCCCAATGGGCCTCCACAAAGGCTTCCGATACGATCAGCCGCCCGATATTGCTCAAGCTGTCTGTTTCCCAAAAGCCGCAGAGGATAAAATCGGTGGTGTATGTCTTTCCTTTTACTTCATAGGTCAGAGAAACGGCTTCCCCGATCCGCGCCGGTACACCCAGGGCATCCAGCGTCTTTGTGTCCGCGATGATCTCGTTTTCCGATTCAGGCCGGTAGCCTGTTGTGGGGGTGTAGCGGGCAAATTCCAGAGCGGTGTCATCCATATACCACAGGTCAGACCGCCAACGCTCCAAGCC
>CAJULJ010000022.1 GCA_910587395.1 uncultured Oscillospiraceae bacterium
GCCCCCGCTGGACATCGACCCCCTGGCCGCCGCCATGGCGGAGCAGGAGGCCAAGGCGGAGCAAAAAGCGGCCAAGTCCCTGTTTGAGAAGGCCCCGGTGTTCCACTACGGCAGTGCCAAAGAGGACATCGCCGACCCTGGCATGACCTTCGAGGAACTTCGCATCGCCAAGGCAGAGGACTTCCCCGAACTGGGCGAGGGCAAAAAGGTGTCCTGGACGGTGGAGTACGGCAAGACCGTGAAGCCCATCACAGACCCCAAGGGCACCACCATCGCCTCCGTCAAGTCGGAGATCGAGATGTCCAAGGCGTTCCTGGACAATCTCAAGAAGGCCAAGGACAAGAACCCGGACTGCCTGGTGAAGCCCAAGGTCACCGCCCAGAGCAAGGGCATCGCCGCCTACAAGGGGGTGTTCCCCACGTTGGAGGAGGCCCGGGCGTCGGACAAGACCATCTGCGCCATCCCCGGCGGGGACGGCAGGGTGTACGAGCTGCGGAAAAGCGAGCTGGGCGAGTTCATCGCCCCCAAGGACTGCGTGATCGACCTCCCTTCGGTTGTGGCCGGGTTTACCCCGGCCCTTCCGTTGGTGCCCATGGAGCTGCTGGCCCAGATCATCTCCTTCTTCCGCTGCTGCATGAGCGGCCCCGAGGAATTTGAGGCGCTGGCCCACATCTTCTGGGACAGGGAGGAGGAGAAATTTGTGGCGCACATCCCGAAACAGCGGGTGACCAAGGCCCACATCGATGCCGACCTGACCCAGGAGGATCTGCCGGAGGACCGCTATCTGCACTACATCGACATACACAGCCACAACAGCATGGAGGCCAAGTTCTCCCGTGTGGACGATGAGGATGAGCGGGCCACCCGGATCTACATCGTGGTGGGGCGGCTGGACAAGTTTTTTCCGGATATCACGGTGCGGATGTCCTGCGGCGGTTCCTACCTGGAACTGCCCCCCGGCTGCGTGCTGGAGAGCTTCGGCGCGGTGTTCCCCGCTGAGTGGCGCACCCAGGTGACGCTGCTCCGCAGGGATACCCTGCCGGTACTGCATCCCCGGTTTGAGCATCTGCGGGTTCGGAGGATTGACTAATGAAGTTTTCCATGACCCGCCCGGTGAAGATCGTCATGCTGGGCGCGGGCGGCACCGGCGGCCACATCGCGCCCCACCTGTACCGCCTGCTGTACTCGCTGGACCGCCCGGTGCGGTTCATCATCTGCGACGGCGACGTGGTGGAGGAGAAGAACCTGGTGCGGCAGAACTTCACGCCCGCCGACCTGGGGGAGAACAAGGCCAGGGTGCTGGCGGAACGGTATTCTGATGTGTTCGGCCTGGAGACGGAGTACCTGCCGTCCTTTGTGGAGGATGGGAAGCAGCTTCACGCCCTGCTGGAGCCCGAATATCTTTTGATGCGCCAGCCGGGCCACTGCTACAGCGTGCAGGTGCCCGAACAGGTCATCCTCATCGGCGCGGTGGACAACAACAAGTCCCGGCAGCTGTGCCATCGGGTATTTTACCAGACGAAAGAACTGATCTACATCGACAGCGGCAACGGCGAGTTCACCGGCCAGGTGGTGTGCGGCGTGCGCCGGGGCGGAAAGACCTACTACCCGCCCATCGGCGCGGTCTACCCGGACGTGCTGGTGGAGACGGACAAGTTCCCCACGGAGCTGTCCTGTGCCGAGGCGTCGGTGTCGGCCCCCCAGAGCATGGCGGCCAACATCACAGCGGCCACAGCGGTGGTGGACATGATCTACAACATCCTGGCCACGGGTGGCAGCACGGTGCGGAAAGTGACCTTTTCCACCCAGTCTGTCAACGTGCGGCCCGAGCTGCAAAAAACGAATAGGAGGAAGAAAGCGGCATGAGAGTAACTGTAGACGCGAAAGCCTTTGTCCAGGCGCTGGACCGGGTGAGCGGGATCATCCGCAAATCGTCCATCCCCGTCTTAAACGCCGTGTTGGTCCGGCTTGAGGGGGAGCGCTGCACCCTGACCGCCACCAACATAGAAACCTATCTGTCCGCGGCGCTGCCCGCCCAGGGGGATGCGTTCGCCTTTCTGCTGGACCGGCCCCGGGAGACCGCCCGGGCCTTCCGGCAGTTTGAGGGCGAGCTGACCCTGGAACAGACGGAGAAGGGCGAGGGCGACCGGCGGCGGATCACGCTGGCGCTGTCCTGCGGCCCCCGGGCTGCGGAGCTGCACCCGTTCCTGCCCGAGGATTTTCCCAGGGGCCCGAAGTGGGAGCCCCAGGGGGAGTTTACCGCCAATGCCGCAAGGCTGTACGCCCGGGTGGAGCGGGTGAAGTATGCGGTGGGATTGCCGGAAAAAAACGATGCCCGCCCCTGCCGGAGCAAGGTGCAGTTCAGCGGAACAAACGTTTATGCCGTGGACGGCTACCGCATGGCCTGGGACACCGACCCAGAGCTGGACGTACCCCGGCCCTTCATGGCGGCCCCGGACGCGCTGGAGCATTTGAAGCTGTTCGGGGATCAGACGGTCTCCATCCAGCTGGGGGAGCGGTTCGCCAAGGTGACCGACGGCATGACGTCGCTGCTGTTCCGCCTGCCCGAGGGGGAGCTGCTAAACATAGACCGCGCCATCCCGGACAAATTCAAGGCGGAGTTCCAGGTGTCCCCGCAGGAATTCCTGGCCGAGCTGAAGTATCTGAAACAGTCCCTGCGGGGAAACCGCGCCCATGTGGTGCGCTTCCGCGGCGGTAATCTGCTGTCCGGAAGCCTGGGGGAGCGGTACGCCACAAAGGTCTCCATCGCCGGGTGCGGGGATGTGGAATTCGGGTTCAACCTGGACTACATGGCGGACGCCATGGAACAGTTCAAAAAGGAGCCGTCCGTCACAGTGAAGGTCAGCGCCGGCTCCCTGGGGCCCATCATCATCGAGGCTGGGGGGCGGAACGACCGCGCCCTGGTGATGCCTTACAATCTGAAGAAAGCCGGTATGGCGGCGTAACGTAAAAAAAGAGGAAAACATGGATTTCAAGGAATTTAACAGGCTCTACCGCAAGGATACCATTTCATTTTTGATCGCCCTGAACCTGTATCTGGGCTACGGAAGCACCGTGCTCAGGGCGGGCTCCAAGGAGGATCTTTCCGGCGCCGCGGCCCTGGAGATTTCCAACCTGTTCGCGGAGGAAAAGCGTGACCGCATCATCGAAACGGCCCGGACAATGGCCGAAATGGAACCCGGCGAGCTGATCCCGTATCTTACCCAGTGCGGCATCCGCGCCGGGGCCAGCAGCTCGGACGAGCCCGGTATCTGCCCGGTGTGCGGCGGCAGGATCAAGTACGACCACCAGGGCTCCTCGGAGTGGAACTTCATCCTGACCTGGCACTGCCTGGACTGCCAGGCCACCGGCGAGGAAAACCACCACCTGGTATTCGACGCCCACTATAACCTGCACGAGAAGAACGGGGACCCCATTCCCCTGCGCTATCAGAAATAGGAGGAGAACGAAATATGAAAACCGTTTACATCCCCAAGGGAATGGAAGTGTCCCACATGAGCCTTACCACTGAACACCTGGTGGTGGACGGCAGTCTGACCATCACCGGCGAGCTGAGTGCCAAGACCATCGGCGGCCGGGGCTTTGTGGAGGCGGGCGCCGTCTCCGCCGATGGTATCCGGGTGGACGATTTGACAGCCGTCAGCGTTATCTGCCAGCGGCTGTGCGCCAAGCGGGCGGAGGCGTCCCAGATCTTCGCGTCGGAGAGCGTCGATGTGTCCTGCTTCCTGGGCGCGGAACGGGTAGTGACGCCCAGGCTCACGGTGGCCCTCAGCGACATCGACGAGGTGACGGCGGATGAGACCATCCACCTGCCGCCGAAAAAGCGGGGCCTGCTCCGCTTCTGGCTGGCGTCCGCCCTGCGTACGCTGTGGGTGCGGCTCACCGCATCCGATGAGGATGATGTGGTGGACGCCGAGTACGAGGTCAAGGGGCCCGCGCCGGTGGTTCACCTGGACGCAAAGAAGAATAACCCCGCGGCGTGATGGCGGGTGAATTTGGAGGGTAGGGAGTGTGTGCTTCCTGCCCTCTACTACATTGAGGAGGTCAAGAAAATGTCCCACAGATCACAGGAAAAGAATATGCGTAAGCTGGCCGAACTGCTGTCCCAGGACCTGGGCTACATCTGGGGCGAGAGGGAGAGCGGCCCCAACGGCGCAAAAAAGCAGTTTTTGAACACGGGCAGGGCGTTCCTCCGGGCGCTGGGCAAAGACCTGGGCCTGATGGACGCCAAGGTGGATTCCAACGCCGCCGGCATCGGCGTGTCCGGGGACTGCACCCTCATGGGGATGTGGCACACCAACGGGCTGTACGTCAACCTCTCCCAGTTCTGCTCCGGCGGGGACAGCGTGCTGCTCTACCGCGCCATCCGGCACAGCAAGGACTACACCGGCGGGTATAACATTTTCCTCACCCTGCGGGAGCTGGCGGAGATGGACTACACAGACCTGCTGTTCAAACTGGCGGCGCTGCGGGAGGAGGACACCCATGAGCGGGCAGCCTGACGCACCCCAGGCCGAACCGCGCAGCTATGCCCTGGAGGGGCTGCGGGGACTTCAAAGCGAAGTTCCCCGGCTCACTCAGGCCATGATACTGTGCCGGGCCAGGGTGGAGCGGCACCGAAACACCGACCTGGCCGCCGCTCGGGACGATTACAACGAGCTGCAAAGCGCCCGGAAGCGGCTGGCGGACGCCCTGGGCAATGCCCAGCTCCTGCTGATGGAGGCGGAGGAGTACCAGCTCGCCGCCAACGCGGGCCAGCTGAAGGAGGGTCTGCTGGGCTTTGACCTGCTGAGCAATGTCTACCGCCCGGTGTACGATGCGCTGAACGGCTTCGCCGCCCAGCTTCCGGTGGACGGAACCACCAACGCCCAAGTGATGGGGCGGCTGATGAACAACATCAAGCTGGGGTACTACCCCACCGACCCGGACAACATCGCGCTGATCCTGAAAGGTGTCCAGTTCCCGGAGGGTGTCACCACGAATTTGCTGGACCCCTGCTGCGGCTGCGGAAAAGCCCTGCGCCAGATGGCCGAGGGGAACAACTGCTACACCTACGGCGTGGAGCTGGACAGCGCCCGAGCCGATGAGGCCCAGACCCGGCTCCACCGGGTGGGCTTCGGCAGCTTCTTTTTCAGCATGGTCAGCCGGGAGGCGTTCCACCTGCTGTTCCTCAACCCGCCCTACCTGTCCGTCCTCAACGAGGGCGGCGGCAGGGCCCGACATGAGAAGCGGTTCCTGATTGAAAGTCTGGGCGCGCTGGCCCTGGGCGGCCTGCTGGTGTATGTGATTCCCTATTACCGGCTCACCCCGGATATCTGCCGGGTGCTGTCGGACAACTTTGAAAACCTGGGCCTGTGGCGGTTTACCGACGTCGAGTTCAAAAAGTTCAAGCAGGTGGCCGTTTTGGGCACCAGGAAAAAACGGGACGAAGTTCCCCAGGATACACAGTGGCTGGAGTGGTTCGCCGCCCATCCCGGCTCCATCCCCAGCCTCACGGAGCTGCCCGGGGGGCGCTATGCCCTCCCGGCCAAGCCCCTGGAGGTGAAGACCTTCCGGGGGGAGAAGTTCAACGAGAAGGAGCTGGAGCGGCAGCTGAGCCAGTCGGACAGCTTCCAGCGGATGATGGCCCGCAGCGAGCTGGACAGCGGGGTGAAGCGTCCGCCGCTGCCCCTGTCCATCAGCCAGATCGGGCTGATCGGCGGCTCCGGCATGATCAACGGGCTCATTGAGTGCGACACGCCTCACATCATCAAGGGCCGGGTGGTGAAGGTTACCCGGAACGAGACTGAGGAGCAGTTTGACGCCAAGGGGCGGCACACCGGCGCCGAGCTCCACGAGACCATCACCAACAAAATGATTTTCAACATCTTGACGCCCAACGGCTTCAAGGCACTGACATGAGGAGGATTTTTTATGAGTGTTATTACGGTAAATCCCCGGTTCAGTCTGGGCCGGCTGATGATCACCCGCAACGCCAGGGATACGCTGCTCCACGGGTCGGTGGACGCCGCCATCCGGCGGCACCTGCACGGGGACTGGGGTGATGTGGACAAGTCGGACGGGCGCGTAAATGAGGACGCGCTGAAGTACGGCGGCCGCCTGCTGTCTGTCTACCACACCCCGGACGGCGTGAAGTTCTGGATCATCACCGAGGCGGACTATTCCGCCACCACGGTACTGCTCCCCGAAGACTACTGAGGGGGTGTACGGCGTGAGTATGAAGCTAAACCTAAAGCTGCTGTCCACCCGGTTTTTCCAGGCGAAGGAGCAGCCCTGTGTGCCGGAGGACAGCGTTAACCGCTACCTGTTGGAGCACGTCCTGCGGCCCAATTTGGAGGGGAACCTCCTCCGTCTGGGCGACATCGACTTCAGTGCCTTTGACGCGGACGACGTGCCCGCGCTGGAGGACTATTACGACAGGCTCTACAAAGCATCGGAGGATCTCACCCAGTTCGCGCAGACCGTGGCCCGGGTTCCGCCCGCGCCCAACACTGTGCGCTCCTTTTGCTGAGGTGACGCCATGGAGGATCTGAGCTGTTACCTGTTCCACATGCTGTACCTGGCGAAAACGGTCCATGACAATCCCCGGATGAAAAAGGAGTGGTCCTCCTTTGACAGCGTCCCCTTGGATGAGGATTCGTATTACGAGCTGTCCATGGAACTGTCCGTATCCATTTTCAAGGACACCAGCCTTTACTACAACGAGGAATCGGGCGTCGAGACCTGGGTGCTGTCCGATCCCATCGTCTACCGTTTCTGTGAGCTGTGCGAGCGACTGGAGGCGGAAAAAGGATTGGAGGAGGAGAGCAACCCCTACCGCCGCAACGCGGAGCGGATGCTCCATGAGAGATTCCGCCTGCAGGCATACAACTACGATTACGACTGGCGGCTGTCCGCCGCCGATCGGAGACGCAAATGTATCCTGTTTTTCTCTGCGGATGAATTTTACGGGTGGCACGAGCTTCCTGGGGCTTTTATGGAGGCGCTGGACGGGTTCCAGAAGCTGAACCGGCAGTTGGAGGCGGAGTTGGGGCTGAACAAGCTCGTCCCCATCTACCCGATGCCAAACGAATGGAAGGAGGCGGTATCATGCCGGACGGATTTGACATGAGCATCCACATCAGCACTGAACGCGGCGAGGTGGTGGTGGAGCAGCAGAAAGCGGGCGGCGTCACCACCCACAAACACATCACGCCCCAGGATTTGTGCGACTGTTTTCTCACCAGCCGTTATGACGATGAGTGCCACGCCACCGGACTGCTGCCCGAGGGCTGCATCGCCGTTGTGATCGAGAAGAAGTATGTTTTCTATTTCATGCGCTACCCAGAGCTGTACGCGGACATCACGTATTTCGGCACCGAGTACCGGGATTTTCCGCTGCCCCGGCTGGTGTTTGGCTTCAAGTATATGCCCCAGGAGGGCAAGGTGGCCGGATGCCGGGTGTGCGTGGTGAAGGACGGGAAACTGACGCCGGACACGCCCACCTACCGTTACCCCTTTTCCAACGTGCATGGGAACAACAGCATCTGCACCGGGAACAACGCCCTGCCCATCTACAGGGATCCCTCCCGGCTGCACACGCTGATGGGCTATCTCCTGCGCCTGCCCAACAACAACGATCTCTATTGCCGGGATAACAACCGGCTCCACGCCGAGTACCGGGATCTTTTGGAACAGATGAAGGGAAAAACCCCGTCCCACTATTACACCGATGTGCTGGTGGAGGACGGCGGGACGCTGAAGGATTTTCTGAATGGGAGGTAAGAACATGGGGCAGAAAGACCCGAGACAAATCCAGGCTGAACTGGCCATGCCTTTCGCGCCGGAGGATCTGGAATGGCGGCTGCAAAAGGTGGTGGAGGCCAGAGAGCTGGGCATCGCCGTGCCCTATGTCACCAACCGGGCCATCATGTCCCGGCTGGACGATGTAGTGGGGCCGGAGAACTGGTACAACGAGTTCAAGCCCTGGCATGGCGCGGGCGGGAAGGACGCCCAGCTGTGCGGAATCTCCATCCGGTTCGGGGATGGTTGGATCACCAAATGGGACGGCGCCGAGGATTCCGACATTGAGCCCGTGAAGGGCGGCCTGTCCGACAGCATGAAGCGGGCCGCCGTCCAGTGGGGCGTCGGCCGGGTGCTGTATAACATGGATGTGGTGTTCGTGGATGTGGAAAAGCGGGGCAAGACCTGGTACATCAAGAAGGATCAGCAGGAGCGTTTGGATTACGCCTACCTCAAAATACTGGGCAAGCTGAACCTCACCCCGGCCCCGGCGGGCGGTCTGCGGCCCCAGGCGGAGCCGGAGGGCGGCGGCAAAAATCCGGCGGGCCAGGGCAAGCTGGCTGAAGCATCCAGTGGTAAGGCCGGTGGGAATCCTGCGGGCGGAAGCAAGCCAAAGGGTGCCGCCTACATCATCCGCCAGGCCCGCATCAACAAGGGCATGAATTCCGGCAGCACCCAACTGAGGCTGGAGTCCTCCAAGGGGGACAAGCTGGATGCCTTTGTCCGGGGTGAGCACCCGGAGCTGGCGGTGGGCGTCATCCTGGCCAACGTGAAGCTGGAAAAGCGGCAGCAGGACACCATCATCTACTATATGCTGGAACAGTATGAAATCGCGGACGCCCAGCCCAAGGCGGCGTAGAAGGGAGCTTACGATGGAAAAAATCCAGAGTTTTCAGATCACCGGCATGACCATCGCCGGGTTCAAGTCCTACGGGGAGCCCACTCAACTGGTGTTCGGCAATCCCACCGTGATCACCGGCGGAAACGGCCGGGGCAAGACCAGCATCGCCGACGCCATTGCCTTCGCCGTCACCGGCCTCCCCTTTTTCGGGGAGCGGGGTATTGACCGGCTGCACAACGAGGCCCAGCCTAATGTGTCCATCACCATGAGCTTTGTGGACGGCGGGGGCGCGGCCCATACGCTCACCCGCACCCGGCAGAAGAACCGCATGACCATCCTCTACGACAGCTATGAGATCCGTCAGATGGACCTCAATGATATGTTCGGCGAATGCGACGTGTTCCTGTCCATTTTCAACCCCCTGTACTTCATTGAGGAGCTGGGGGAGGAGGGCAAGAACCTGCTGGAGCGACACCTGCCCCTCATTCCCCATGAGGCGGTGCTGGCCGAACTGTCCGACGCTACCCGGGCGGCCCTGGAACACGAGTCCCTGCTCTCGCCGGATGCCTGTTTGAAGCAGAAGCGGGCGGATATCCGGGAGCTGGAGGAGGGCGTCATCTACCTTCAGGGTCAGAAGGATCTGACCGACAGCCAGAGCCAGGACTGGAGCAAAACCGTGGAGGGCCTGTCCACCCGCCATGACGCGCTGAGCAGAACGCTGGAAAAATTGGAGGCCAAACGCTATGACGGCCTGGATACCAAGACCATGGAACAGCAGCTGGTGGAGCTCAGCGCCCGCTATGAGGAGGCGGCCCGGGACGGTTCCCCGCTGGACGGGGAGATCGTGGAGCTGGAGCGGAAGCTGTCCGCCCGGAGGGCGGAGCAGTACCAGTCCCCCTACACCCAGGCCATCGCCGGGGCCAACGCCCAGCTGACGGAGCTGGCGGCGCGATTCAACCGGGATAAGCAGTCCTTCCAGGCCTGCGTCCCCGGCGCGCCCTGTCCCACCTGCCGCCGGCTTATCACCGAGGAGGTGCTACCGGAAATCCGGGCGTCGTTGGAGCAGTCCAGCAAGGCCACCCTCGCCGCCGGCCAGGAACAGCGGGCCCAGCTCAATGAGCTGATGGAGAACGACAAGAAGGCCAAGGCGGTTTTTGAGCAGTTCCAGGCCGACGATGTGGCGAAGCTGGAACAGGAGCTAGCTGGCCTTCGGGCCAAAAAGTCCGAGGACAGTCCCGCAGACAGCCTGCGGGCCCAGATCCAGCAGCTCACCGCTGATCTGGAGTACGGCAATCTCAACGAAGTGGAGTACGCCCAATTGAAGGAGTGCCGGGAGGAACTGCGGGAGTGCGCCGCCGATTTGAAGGCCGCCCAGGCCGCGGCGGTCCAGAAGCCGGAGGATCTGGACGGGAAGATCGAGGCGGCCCAGAGGCGGATCAAGGAGCTGAAAAAGCTCATTGCCGATGTGGCCATCTATGTGAGCGAACGGGCGAAACTGACCTTCTCTGCGCTGAAAATGAACCGGGTGGAGATTTCCCTCTATGACGTGGTGAAGTCCACCGGGGAGCGGAAGGATGCTTTCAAATTCACCTATGGCGGGCGGCGCTATGACCGGCTCTCCCTGTCCGAGAAGATCCGGGCTGGGATGGAGGTGTCCGAGCTGATGAAGCGGCTCACCGGGCGCAACTACCCGGTGTTCGTGGACAACATGGAGTCCGTGGATGATCTCAACAACGTGCGTCCCACCGGGCAGGTTATCATGGCTAAGTGCGTCAGCGGCACGCCGCTGGCGGTGCGGCCTGTGCGGCCCATTACCATGGTGGACCAGCAGGCGGCGTAATAGGAGGCGATGCCGCTTGGCCGTGAAGCAGTATGACAAAATCCCCATTGTGGACGCGGCCAGACGGTGCGGCATTGCCTTGGATTCCCGGACGCTGCGGCGCCGGGAGGTGGAGGCCACCTGCCCCTTCTGCCACGACCATGGGCCGGGGAAGTACCACCTCAGCCTGAACACCGCCACCGACCAGTACCGCTGTACCCTGTGCGGGGCCCACGGCAACAGCGTGACGCTGTACGCCCGGCTCATGGGTGTGTCCAACCGAGAGGCATACCACGCGCTGGCCCGGGAGGGCAAGGTCTATCCCATGCCCCGGCGGGAAGCGACCCATGAAGATGCCGAACGCCGGCCCCTGCCCTTGGAGCGGCGGCACGAGGCCTATACCGCCATGCTGGACCACCTGACGCTGTTGGACCGGCACCGGGATAACCTGCTGGAGCGGGGGCTGTCCGGGGAGCGCATTGCGCGAAACCAGTACCGCAGTATGCCGGAAACGGATGCGGGGCGGCGGCTGTTGGCCGCCCTGCTCCGCTCCTGCGGCCATGAGCTGCTGGGTCTGCCGGGATTCCGTACCTATTACGGCGAGTGGACGCTCAGTGGGCCGAAGGGGTTCCTGATCCCCGTCCGCAACAAGGACGGTATGATCCAGGGCATGAAGATCCGCCTGGACGACGCGGACAAGCCCAATCGGAAATACCGCTGGCTGTCCAGCCGGGATATGCCCAACGGCACCCGCAGCTACTCCTATATCCACGTCACCGGCGACGCCACCCAAAAGCGGGCCTTCCTCACGGAGGGTCCGCTGAAGGGGGACGTGGCCAGCTATCTGGCCCACGACGCGCTGTTCGTGTGCGTAGGCGGGGTGAACGCCATCCGCGGGCTGAAGGACACGCTGAAAGGCCTGGGCGTCACCCAGGTGGTGGAGGCTATGGACATGGACCAGCTGACCAACCCCAACGTCCGCGATGCCATACAGGCCATGCGGCGGGAAGTACAGGCCATCAAGGGCCTAAAATACATAAAATACACATGGGACCCGGCCTATAAGGGGGTAGATGACTATTTCCTGAGCCGGGTGGCGGCCATGTAGAAAGAGGGAAAATGATGGACAGGACAATGGTAAAGGTGACCTGCATCGCGGATAGGATCAAGTTCCGAACGATCCGGCGCGGGTGTGAGGCTTTGGACGGGATCACTGTATCCCGCAGCGTATTCGAGGATCTGGAGGCACACGGATATGCCGCGCAGAACGGGTTCAATTCCTTTGCAGTATTTCGTCGGGACGGCTTTCGCGGAACTGTAAGCATCCGGCTCGCGTGGCTGAACTGCTGCGGGCATCGGCTGTCCGGCTGGGAAGAATGTGTGATATTGGATTATGAGAAATTGATGGCGTTTGTGCGGGACAGCGCCGTCCCCAACGGGCCAAAGGAGTGGCGGGGGCTATCCGTGGTGCCCCGCACGCCCCAGCCCCGGCTGGTCTTTCGCTGCGATGAGCGGCTTCGGGAATGCCTGGACAATAAACTCGTCCGGCACAAGCTGGCAAAATTCCTGGGGGACAATTTCCGGTGGCCCAGATCTGAGCGGGTCGAATTCTACACCGACTTTGTGCCGTACAGCTTTTTCTTCCAGGAGTATTGCAATGGAAAACCTGCCATGTGCGGCGGCTTGATCCTCCATGGACAAGAGAATATGGAGAAGGCGTATTACTCTATCCATACTTAACAAGAAAGGGACATGAAAATGGATAACGTATTTGATATGCACGATTTCATCGGCACGTCCCAGGGCGATGAAGCCCATATGCTGGGCAAGTTCCTCTACTTTTCCCTGGCGAACCTGCTGGTGGACAAGGCGGAACTGTCCAGGCTGTGCGAGGACATGGGCATTCCCTATTCCGGCGGCACCCGGCTGTCTGTGGGGGACGCTTTCCGCTCCGCCACCGGCGATATCCGGGAGCGCGTCCCCGTGACCGTCATGGGGGAGACCAACATCTATCTGGCCTACTGCCGGGACAATAAGCGCACCAGTACCGAGATCTTGTCCCGGGAACTGGTGAAGGAGACGCTGAACCAGCGAACCAATAACTACGAGAAGCTGGCCAACATCAGCTACGACAAGAGGGACGGCGTATTCCGGGCGGAGAACCTGGTGCCGGATGACGCCATCGACGTGGCCGCCTGCTGCCGGAAAGCGGAGGAGCTGTTTGAGCTCTACCAGCAGTGTGCCAACCGCAAGCAGATCGAGACCATCTGCGTCAACTACCTGCGGGGGCTGGAGGCCACCAAGCTGAGCATTTCCGGGCATATGTACTTTGTGCCCCGCACCCACATGGACAAGGTGGATCTGTTCGAGGACTTCATCGGCCTGCTGGGCGGGCTCAACCGCAGGGAGACGCCGCTCATGGTGAACAGCTTTTTCATCATCGACGATGAGAAGCAGCGTTCTAAAATGACCGAGGAATTCTACGCGGCGGTGAAGAAGGAGATCGCAACCTACCAGGAGCGGGCGGACTACCTCATCAAGTCCGGCAGCCAGAGCCCGGCGGTGATGGAGCGCTGGGTGCTGAAGATCCAGGCGCTGGAGGAGAAAAAGAAACACTATGAGGGTGTCCTCCGCCGGGAGTTGGATGGATTGGACGATGAATTTGCCACGCTGAAATTCTTGGGGCAGGAACTCCAGACACGGGCACAGAGCATTCGGTTTCAAAAGGCGGCATAAAAGCATTATTAAATCGTAAGAACTTAATAATCATCAGCGTCAAAACGTAGATAGCTGAACCTTCTTTGTTCGTGCCGGTTCCTTCCAAATGCCCTTGAACCTTGGTTTTAGGCAGGAATGGACAGGGCTACATTCAGCCGCAACCGAACTGTGGGAATGTGGGAAACCGCGCGGCGGTTTCTCACATTCCCACAAGTGTTCTGTCATCATGCCCCAAAGGAAGCAGGCCAGTTCTTTGGCAACGGCGGTTTTGGCGATATTGTGTTTGGAGCACAGGGCAATGTGGTCAAACTTGCGCCGGAGGCGTTCGTTAGCCTTATCGGCATAGTCCACGATCTGCGCTGGACAGCCGGCTTCCGGATCTTCAGCGCCACGGATTTCTTACCCACAACGCCCCGGCCATACTGCTGGGCCGCTTCAACGAGAAGCCTGCGCAGATGGGAGTTCACCGCTTTTGTAATGCCGGTGTGCTACTGCTTCTCTCCGCTGGAGTTTTCCCTGGCACAAGGCCAAAGTAGAACGCGAACTGCTGTGCAGCGGCCTGTCCAGCGGAGATCTAGACAGGCCGCAAAACATGAAATGGGGAAGGTGCTAAACTTATTGCTTTAGGCCCGCTGTATTGATCCAATCTGCTTCAGCAAAGGTGATGTCCATGCTATCAATCAAATTATCAAATTCGGATTGTGAAAGCGGGCCATATACTCCGGTTGAATCAACATCTACGATGTAAAAAGAAATTTCCAAATCTAAACTATTTGATTCAGACTTTTGCTTTGCAAAAATATGTTCACTATTCCAGGCAATTTTGGAAGCATAAGGTTCAACAACCGAATCACCCCCCTATGGCAAAAGAACACCAGCGATAGAGATTGATGAGGTGCAGTGCTTGTATGAAATCAAATCTTATTGGCAAAGTACTTCGATAAAACTCCAAATTCCTAGCCAGTAAAACCTTGAGCTATATGCATAAACATAAAGCAGAGGAGTCTAAACATTAGGCTCCTCTGCTTTATAACATCAAAAATTAGAACGTAAGCGTAAACCCTCCCAACGTTGTAAACAGACAATAAAAGTATACCAATTTTCGCCACGCTCACTGGGCCATTTCCCGCCAACTGAGCCAATTCTCGCCAGTTAAGGGATACCAATCAAAAAAACGCAATTTTACAGAACAGTCATCTAAAACCTCACAAAATCGGTTGAATATCCCTGTATTTAACCGATTTTGTGAGGTGCCACAGCGCCGCAGCGCTGTGCATTCCCCTGCCAGACGGCTGGTATACTCTCTGGCGGATTTTGGCCCCTTTTGCGTGTCTGCTTACAAACGTCTTGCACCAGGTAGAGCGGAGTACGAAAAGTAAGCGTCAAATCAACCAGCCAAAAAAGAGCCGCAGCGTTGAGGGGAATCAGCGCTGCGGCTCGAAAGCATTATTTAGTTGTACAGGACTCAGGCGCATTAGCCGGGAGCAGTGGCACAGCCCAACCCTCCACGGTACGATTCATCGTTGGAGCAGTTTCCAAAACCCGGGTCAGATGGCGGAAGGGCTCCAGCTCCGTTTTCTTGGCTGTCTCAATCAGGCACCGCGCTGGCCTGGTCGCCCAGCGGAGTGTTGGCAAAGAGGAAGTTCTTGCGACCGATTACGAAGGGCCTGATGCTGCGCTCTACTTGGCCACTATTTAAGTGAAATAACCTTTACAGAATCAATGTGCACGGTTGTTCCACCAGGAGAACTACAGTAAAAGCCAATGTCCAAATAGCCTGTAGATACCGCAACGTTTTCTGCGGTGACAAGTGTCCACCCAGAACCGGAGGCAGGCATATCTATGTGGATATCATTTCCACCATAGTTGGTGATTTCCATTCGGCCAATTGTTGGAGTAGCGTTGGAAACCTTTACCCACGCCTGGATTTGGTATGTGCCGTTCGGTACATTGATTCCTTGATGGATACTTTGCTGATATGCGCTTCCCAAGTAGAAGTATGCCCGTTTGTCCCCTTCGATTGGCGACTCTGGGGGGTTGCTGCCGGAACCCGAGTCAACGCCATAGGCCAATGCCTGTCCATCGGGATGCCATTCGGTCCATGCCGTGCTGAAACTGACCGGCCGTTCAAAACCACCGTTGTCAATCAGCGGTGCGGTGTTACTGTCTCCGCTAATGTCAACCGTCAATTTGTCCAGGTTAACATTTCCGGAATTCCCAGAATCATAACGCAGTGCAATAACACTCTTTCCAGCAGGCAGGGATACAGCTTTGGTCAGTTCTTTCCACTCGTTCCAGTTCCCGCCCACACTGGGGAATGTCAATGTGGAGATATAATTGCCATTAACGTATAGGTTTAAAGTCTTATCTGCCTGTGTACCATTGCAAAAGCGGACTCTAGCCGCATATTGACCGGCCTGGGGCACCTCGACAGAGAATTCAGCAGCCGCGCCAACAGAGGAAAGGCCATCCACAAAACCGCTGCCGCTATAGAGCCAGTGATCCTTATTGGTAGCAGCAGAGCCATATAGGGCTGCAGATTCCGCTTCAACAGTAATTGAGGAAGGATAGAACGGAACAGTGATATAGTCAATATTGACAAAGCCGGTATCACCTGTGGCCGTGTCGTGCTTAAGTGTAATGGCGTTGTTCCCGGCTGCCAGCGGCAATTCTATCATTGCATCTCCCCAGGTATCCCAACTGTCAGATGTCGTCATTGCTGCCTGACCAGCGTAATTGCCATTCACATAGACGGATAGTGTCTTCGTGCTGGCATCTCCGTTAGCATACCGAAGCCCAATACTGTAAGTGCCCGCATTGGCTACCTTAGTGTAGAAAGTCACACCCGCTTCATCGCTTTCGAGTTTATCAACGAAACCGATCCCTGAGTAACCGCTGTGATTGTTATTGGCGCCAGCTTTGGTTGCGACAGTGGCTCCAGATAAGGAAGCATATTCAGCTTCATACTTCTGAGTGGCGGCCTGTACTGGGGTGCTACCGGAGAGGGCAATGGATTTGGCCTGACCGCTTCCTGCAAAAGCCTTGATATAGGTGACGTTGCCATAGACATCCCGGCCAACAGTCCAACCCTCGCCAGGAGCGGCCAGAAGCGCATTATAGTCATCGTACTTAGTCAGCCCACTCCCGTTTTCGGTAACGGTAGCAGCAGCTTGACCATGTACGGCCAGATAATAATATTCAAGCCCACTACTGTAGCTCCCAGACTTTCCAGCAATATTGACTGATGCGCCATTGCTGGCTTTACTTGTGGAAATCACTTGGGAGAAATAGTTGCCGTTTTCGTACTGATAAGTTTGTCCGTCATCATCGTAGTAACAGAAACTAGTTGTTTGGGTAGACGGGAACAAATCAACCCGCACCTCGTTGACGGCGGCCTGTCCAACATAGTCTTGCACATCCTGGGTGGGAATGATCGCGCCAGCTTTGACAAACATGGGCAAGTCAGTCCAGGATTCGCTATTGATGCTGTAAGGAATATACTTGCCGCCTGCATACTGAGTACCACGATTATAATCCACCCATGTACCTTCAGGTAAATAAATCCATTTTATAGACTGCTCACGCTCAGTAATCGGCGCAACAAGTAGCCAGTCGCCAAACATCCAGGCATCAGAATAGTCTGCAACATTTGGATCATTGGGGAAGTCAAAAAGCAAGGGCCGCACCAAGCCAAGTCCAGAATCATAGGCGTCTCGTTCGTAGGAGTAAATGTACGGAATTAAGGAATAGCGCTGATGGATTGCTGCCTTTACAGCTTCTTCTGCCGTTGCCCCAAAGTACCAGGGCTGACGCTGCTGATAATTGGTGCCATGAACCCGGAAAACAGGAGTAACTGAGGCCAACTGGAGCCAGCGGGTATAGAGTTCAGGACTCGGATTTTCAATATTGCCGGAATTTTGGTTAAATCCACCGCCATCAGTGCCCCACTTAGCCTGTCCATTGTTGATGGTTGAAAGAAGTGTGGCCTTCTGCTCATTCAATCCGGCAGCCCAATCGACCCGTTCGCCCTTGTAAAATTGGGTTGCCACATCGCCAGACCATATGCTGGTAGCATACCGTTGAGTTCCAGGATAGTAATTTCGGGCCGTTTGCCAAACACGAGTCCCGTCATTAGTGTAATTACGCTGACCTTCATACATGGCTTGGGAAATTCCTAAAGTCGTAAAGTTCCCAAACCAATAGTCAGCCCCATTAGACGAAACTTTGTCAGTTTCATCGTTCCACCAGCCGACAATGCCTCTATTAAAGGCATCCTCAGAGTGTTCCCACCACCAGGCCCGCTCCTCGGCCTTGTAGGGGTCAATACTCCGAACAGTGACGGGCAGGAAGTAGTCGGTATACTCGTTGTGACCGGGATAGAAGTAGTTGTTGACTGCTGCATCATTTCCTTGAATTGTGGTCGTGCCGTTTTGGAGCCGGGTCACAATTCGGGGTTTCGTTATGCCAATCATTTTGATACCCTTGGCATCCATCTTATTCTTCAACGCTGTGGTAGCAGCAGAGGGGAAATTATCCGTATTCCATGTAAACTCCCCATAGTTATCATCCCCATACCGTTTCCAATCATAGTCAAAGGCGTAACCATCAATGGGAATATTTTTGGCCCGGTAAAGATCCACCATTTTGTCCAATTCAGCCTCATCAATATTCCACTCAAAGTTTGAAAAGCCCATAGACCACTTTGGCATCATCGGGGATGTGCCGGTAATCTTGGAAAATCCTTTCATAATATCTTTGGGTGCGCCTAGAATAATGTAATATTCCACATCCTCTTTGACATATCGGCGGCCTTCTGTAGGAGTCCCCCCATAGTAGAACTCCATCTTTTTGTCTTGGGAGTTGGTATACGGATACCCACCATCAGAATCCACTAGGATGCCATAGCCCGCAGTAGACCACATAAATGGCCCGCCGGAGTTGCCCTGTTGGCCCGCTGAAGCAGTATCGCCGTTGTTGTTGCGAAGCAGATTGCCGTTCTCGCTGAAGCAGTCAAAACTGTGAATTCCATACATATTGGAGGAACTGGCTCGAACAAACCGAATGCCATCATTAAAAATTCCACCACTGGCAGGCTCCCAAAACAGAACGGTTCCGTCTGCCTTTTTTACTGTCATGCGGCAAGGAGTCCGGGCAATTTCAATCTGCATATCAACAGTAGAAATTGTAATGGGATTGCTCGCCGCATCAATCGAAACGTTCGCTCCATCCCAAGTTAAATTGGGATCAATGATAGGCGTATCAGGACTTTCTGCTACAGAATTAGGCTGATAATCCACCCGCAGAATGTTATCCTGGCAGACTTCTAAAGTCAACAAATCATCTGAAGGCGAAGAACCGTTGTCAATCGTCAGAACCAGCTTGCTTTGCTCAACAACGACATTTGTGACATTGCCAAGGGCTTCAGCGGTTGTAGAAGCCGAAGCAACTCCGCTCAACAGGGATACCAGAAGAGATAGCACAATCAAGAAAGATAGTGCTTTTTTAGCTTTACCTTTATTCACGTTGTTACCTCCTTTTTTAGAACTGGGCGGGGTAGGCAGGTCAAGGCCTACCCCGCTGTTTGGCATATACTATCGAAGAGAAATACAGTCTAGGTTAATACCAGCGTAGTTCCCGGTATTATAAGAAATTCTAATGGTATTGCGGCTCTTTACCAAAGTGACAGGAATAGATACTGTGTTCCATGTGTCCCAATTTGTTGTTTTTGGCAATATAACACTGGTTGTACTGCTGCCGTTCACAGTCAAGGTGCGTTGCCCCGCCTCTGCCCCTGCTGAGTAGCGAACGTCCAGCGTAGTGGTAGCGGCCTGATCAGAGTACACTATGAACTCAACGTTATCGCCAACTTCTGCAAATCCATCAACGAAGGCATCCCCTAAGTATCCAGCATGGTTCGTATTAGTAGACACATTTGTCAGATTTGCGTGTTCAGCCTCGTAGGGGGCCTGATGAATCCCTTGAAGCAAGATTTCACGGTTGTTAGCAGAAGCAGAAGTCTTAATGTAGGTCAGTTTTTCATTGGCGCTGTAATAATAGGCTTCATCAGTCTGTGCCAGCGCAAAAACGGAATTGACTTCTGTCAGCGCATTACCGTTTACCGTAACCTCAGAGGGCCGGGTACCAAACACCTGGACGGTAACAGGAACTGTGCTGGAGGGGAGAGCTACAGACACCGTGCCGGTGTTAAAAGATTCTGCGTAGCTTACCGTCATGGTAGAGCTGTTGCTATGATACAAGGTATAGCTGCCATTTCCGGATGGATAAATACGGAATGTCAAACTGGTGTAGTTGTCAATATCGTTCCCAATCGTTCCTCCAAGCTCGTAATTGGCGTTCAAATTCATTGGAATAATGCTTCCGTTTTTTACAAAAACGGGGATACTATCCACGTCACAGTAGTATTCTTTTGAGCCACCGCCTGCCGTCATTGCATTGTGGAACAGATCAATCCATTCGCCCTCGGGAAGATAAACCATTTTGACTGTCTGCCCCTCGTTCAACACAGGCGCAACCAACAACTCACGGCCAAACATATACTGCTCATCCAGGGAATAGACATTGCTGTCTTCAGGGAAATCAATAAACATCGCCCGCATCAAAGGTGTGCCATCATCGGAACACTGCATTGCCTCGCTGTATATATAGGGCAAAATGTTCATCCGGGTATTGACATAGTAGCTGAAATGAGGCACAACAGTATCATCCCCTGTACGGGTCTGTACATTCCAAGGGCTTCGTTCCTCACTGGGAGAAGGATTCGATTTTTCGCTGTGGAACTGCATGATTGGTGCGAACGCAGACATCATGGTACTGCGTTTATAAAGTTCTGCGGAAGGGAACTCTCCAGTAAACCCAGCCAGATCCCATCCCCAGAAAGGAATTCCCGAAACACCGGCACTGAGCCCTGCACTGATTGCATCTTTGAAGCCGCTGAAGCTGGAAGACTGATCCCCTGCCCAAAATGCGCCCGTTTGCTGTACGCCCGCCGTTCCGGCGCGGCTAAACGTCATCCCCGTTCCTGTCTTAAGGGCAGAAAAATCATTATATCCTTTAATATAGGCGTTGGGGTAAGCATTGCGCATCTCCTGACCATTGCTGCCATTAGAAAAAGACACGTTGCGGCCCCAAATCATCTCTCCGCCATCAGTTTTGAAGCCATCAATACCAACATCATCAAACAAATACGCCCGCTTGGACATCCACCAATCCACAGCTTCCTGATTGGTAAAGTCAAGCAGTAAGCTGTCTCCAAACCAAGAGCCGGTAGGCGTGCGGTACTGGCCCCCCTGACCATCACCCACCGAGTAACCTTGCTCAATCATATACGCTTCGTCAATGTCTTTCTGTTCCCAGCTGTAATCGGTATGTTTCAGAACCGGAACCTGCCATAGAAGCAGTTTCATTCCATCATTATGGATACTGTTGGTCATTGCTTTCGGGTTTGGCCACTTCTCACTGAATGTGAAGTCGTTGTAGCTGAGAGCCTCACTGCCGGATTTGGGGGTATACGTGCTGTCGTTAAAGATGTAGAACGTATTTTCATCGCTCCATTGCTCCAAAACGATGACAGTGGCCGGAATGTCATTTACTTTGGACTGATTAACTGCATTGAGTACTTCAGACTGCCTGTCCCATTCGTTGGCCGACATCCAAAGGCCAAACGCCCATTTGGGAAATGTTTGCGGTTTCCCCGTGAGTTCCGCATACTCGCCAATCACGTCTGTTGGTTTTCCACTAATGAGATAGTAGTCCAGCATAGAAGCACTGCTCCCATTTGTATCCGCAGTAAAACTATACTGCAGCGGGGTATTGGCCGCCATATCAAACTTGGAGTAATATGTCGAGGCGAGGTAGATACCGTATCCCCTGCTGGAATAGAAAAACGGGACGGAAAGATATGTCCGGGATCCCTGATTCTGATACTGATTGTAAACATATGTGTCTACAACTTTTCCCCGCTGGTCGAGCCCATTATATTTCTCGCCAAAACCATAGAACTGCTCTGTAGCAGGAGAAGCATAGCCCTCTTTTACGCCAGAGATCATGTTCGCCCCATCTGTTAACCAAGACAGCTCATTCCCAGTGCTGCCGTTTTGGGTCAGCACTTTCCCATTAGCAATGTCGTAAACTTCAACCCCATAGGGCGATTTGGTAATGGTTACTCGTAAAGCGCTGGTGGTAATCACGATTTTCCCGTTGGAATCGGAGACAGTGTAGTCGCTTATGCCGGAATCAAAGGATGTATTCCCCTTGGGCGAAAGCTGAAAATGCAGGGTTCCGGCCGTAGGGAAGCTGATACCCAGCTTGGGGCTAAATGTGCCTGTGTTTGGTGTGATATTCAAAACGACAGTTCCGCCAGACTGCGATAAGAGGGATGCAGATTGGGCTTTTTCCCAGTCAGTCACATGGAAATTGAACGGGCCAATACTCTGGATTCCCTGGCCATTTTTATCGGCGTGAACGGTATACTCAATGACATCGCCTTTTGAAAATGGGCCAATAGCAATTTCCCAATAGCTGTTATTTCCGTCATTATATTTCCACTCAGCGCCAACATCTTGTTGGGCAACACCATTCTTTGTGTATGTCACCCATACGCTTTGCCCCATTTCAACAGGCCAAGTAGTGCTCTTGATATACACTACCTCCCCAGCCTTCGGGTCGCGGGGATAGCGCTCAGTAGCTTGCTGCTCATAGAGATCGTCTATCCCAAACGGATTGTGCCAAACACCCTCGAGAGCAAAGGCCGGAACCACCAGGGAAAAACAAAGTATCATTGCCAGAATTCTGCAAAATGTCTTTTTCATAGATGAGCCTCCTCACATATCATAGCTGAATATCTTTAGTAATGCAATGAATGATAAGCGTGATAAGCGTTCTATCACCTTCCTTGAATACAGATTGGAACTAACTCAGCGATTGTCTCAATGGAAAAGTCGACATCAAGAATTTGAGCAGCGCCACCTATCCCCGCAGCCGGGAACCCGCCCGCTTTCGCTGCTTGTATGCCCGCTGCGGCATCCTCTACCACCAGGGCCCGACTGGGCCGGACACCCAATAGGGAGGCGGCCAAAAGGAACACCTCCGGGTCTGGTTTGGAGCGCTTGATTTGAGTACCATCGGCCACTGCGTCAAAAAGCTCGTCCAGTCCCAGCCGATGCAGGATCAGTGCGGTGTTCCGACTGGATGAACCGATGGCCAGTCTCAGGCCCATCCCCCGCAGGACATCCAAAGTGCGGGAGACCTCCGGGGCTAAGTCCGTTGGCGTCATCTTACACAGAAATGATTGGTAAATCCGATTCTTTTCCCCTGCCAGTTGCTCTTTTTCCTCCTGTGAATAGTTTTTCTCGCTTTGCTCCAGGATAATTTCCAGGCTCTCCATCCGGCTGACGCCCCGCAGCCGGGCATTGATGTGCTCATCAAAAGGAATACCCAGCTGGCCTGCCACCGCCTTCCACGCCTGATAATGAAATTGGTCGGTGTGGCATATCACGCCGTCCAGATCGAAAATCACCGCCTCTATCAACATAATTCCTCCGTTAGAATCCGCCATGTCACCGCGCAGACTGTTTTACCCACTACGCTCGCCTGTCCTGCATTCCACACAATGGTAAAATTGTTCCCCAGACTATCATGGAAAGGCTGTTTTCCGTAGGAACCTGCCAGTAAGAAATGAAGATTCTGATACCGCCCTGCCTCGCGCCGGGGAATGGAACCGAGTGCCAACTCCGGGCCCAATGCCAACGGAAGCCCAAAGCCGCGGCGCAGGAATACCGGTAGCCGGAGGCCGCCCCCCGCCGCAACCTGCCGCCCACCCCCATACCAAAGGCCATCAAACAGCCCCACCCATTGGCCCTGGGGCAGATAGACCAACCTGTGCTCCGCCTGCTCCTCCAGCAAGGGGGCTACTAAAAGACTGTCCCCAAGCAAAAACTCATCGTCTGCCGCAATAGCCAGCGGGTCGTCCGGCCAGTCGTAGACCAGCGGGCGCATCATGGGACGGCTGTGCGCGGCGCAGTCCCGGGCGGTCATCCACAGGTAAGGCTGCAAATTGACCCGGAGCCGGTGCCAGAAGCGCATCTCATCCAGAAATTCCGGGGCCTGATATGCCTCAGCCATATTCCACGGGCTGCGCTCGTTGTTCCCTTCCGCCCCGGGCATCAGCTCCCGGAACTGGCCGCCGTCCGGCTCGGAGTGCCACTGCATCACCGGGCAGAAGCAGGCCAGCTGGGTGGCGCGGCGGTATAGATCCAGGGTGGGCAAGGGCCCGGCGAAACCACCGATGTCGAAGCCCCAGAACGGGATGCCGGTGAGGGCGGCGGACAGCCCTGCCGTCAGGGCGCTTCTCAGCTCCCGGTTCTGGGACTGCTGATCCCCCGCCCAATGGATGGGCGTGGTGTGCTGTCCGGCCCAGCCCGCCCGGCTGAACAGCACCCGCCCGTCTCCGAGAAATTTGGTGTACGCCTGTGTGTAGTCCTGCGGGTAACGGTTTTTCCCTTGCCGCTCTGTGGAACCGTCATGGAAGCATACGTCATCGCCGCAGATGAACTCGCCGCCGTCTGTTTTGAAGCCGTCCACCCCCATGTCCAGCAGGTAGCGGCGCTTGGCAAACCAGCTCTCCACCGTGTCGGGATTCGTGAAATCGGGCACCATGGAACCGGAAAACCAGTGCCCCTCCGGGATGGTATAGGGGGCGCCATTGCTGCTTCGAACGCACAGGCCCCGGGCCTGGGCATCCGCCCGGTCCAGGTCGTTCTGGCGGTTAGGCGCTTCCTCCGGCCCCTGTTTTTTGTAGACCGGAACCTGCCACAGCACCAGGCGTAGCCCCGCGCCGTGGAGGGTGCGGATCATCCTCTCCGGGTCGGGCCAGGGGGAGCCGGTAAAGTCAAAGTCCCCCCGCTCCAGCGCCCGGCCGTCGGGGACGGGGGTGTATTTGGCCCCGTTCCAGATATAAAAGGTGGCCTCATCACTCCATGCCTCCAACACCAGCACAGACGCCGGAAATCCGCATTCCGCCAACTTTCGGATCTGTCCCTCTGCTTCCGCCTGGGTGCTCCAACGGTTGGCGGAGATCCATGGGCCGAAAGCCCACTCCGGGGGCAGCTTTGCCGGGCCGAACAGCCCCATGTAGTCCCGGATGATCTCGTTGGGAGGACCTGCAAAAAGGATCACATCGCAGCTTTCGGGCAGTTCTACCACAATTTCGGACTCCCCAAAGCGGAACGTGGTGACCTCGTTAGTTTCCGCATACAGGCCGAAGCCGGTGTCTGTCCAGAAAAAGGGGGCTGGGCAGTAGGTCTTGTCCCCCTGGAAGCAAAACTTCTCCTCCACCCGGTTGACCACCGTGCTCCCCTTCTGGTTGAGGGCGTCATACCGCTCCCCCATGCCATAGGCGCCCCGGTAGGGGAGCGTTACGGTCAAATGGCTGTGTCCCTCCCCGGGTTTCCAGGCCAGGAGCGCCGCACCGCCAGGGCAGGGCCACTCTAATTCCGGGAATCCGGCGGAAAATGTCACTCGTTTCATAGGCCGCCCCTTATCCCTTGATCCCACCGGCCATCATGCCGTTTTTGAAGTTCCGCTGGGCCATGATATAAATGATGATAATGGGCACCATGGACACCAGGCTGCCCGCCATCAGCACATTGTACTGGGGATTATAGGTGCCCTGGAGGGTGGACAAGGCGATGGGCAGAGTCATTTTCTCCCGCTGGGTCAGCATCAGCAGGGGCCAAAGGTAGTCGTTCCAAGACTCCATAAAGGTGGTCACCGCCAGCGTGGACAGGGTGGGCAGGCACATGGGCAGGGCAATTTTGCGAAACACCTGGAAAATGCCCGCCCCGTCGATCCGGGCGGCGTCCAGATAGTCCTCCGGGATGGCCCGCATCTGCTGCACCAGCATGAACACCGCAAAAGGCTTGAAAATAGAGGGTAAGATTACGCTGCCAAAGTTGTTGATGAGGCTCAGTTTGTTCATGATGACAAACAGGGGGATCATAGTCACCTGGGTGGGGATCATCATGGTGGCAAGATACAGCTTGAGCAGCAGGTCATTTCCACAAAAGCCGACCTTGGCAAAGGCAAAGGCCGCCATGGCGGAGGAGAGCAGGGTGATAACCGTGTAGGATACGGAGATGAACAGGCTGTTGCCAACGGTACGCAGGAAATTGAACTTTGTGAATACCTCCACATAGGCGTCCCCTGACGGTTCTTGGGGAATCCATTGGATGGGGATGGACATGATGGCCCCCTGGCTTTTCAGGGAGGTGGAAATCATCCACAAAAACGGGAACATGGACACCACCGCAATAACAGTGGATACGACATAATAGCCCGTTGTGCCCAGCCGTTTTTTAAGCGTCATAGTTGACCCACCTCTTTTGCGCTTTCATTTGAATTGCCGTGCATGCCATGATGATGACAAACAAAATCCAGGAGAACGCCGCTGCGTAGCCCATACGGAAATAGCGGAAGCCGTAGCGATAGATCCGCTCCACCATCACTTGGGTGGCACCGTTGGGCCCGCCGTCCGTCATGATCATCACCTGCGGGAACAACTGGAAGGCGTTGATGAGTGCCACGATCAGCACATAAAAGATCGCGGGGCTCATCAGCGGCACCGTGATACGCCAAAACTTTTTCCAAGCGCCTGCCCCGTCCAGGGAGGCGGCCTCGTAATAGCTTTTGTTGATTCCCACCATGCCGGACAGGAGGATCAAACCAAAAAAGCCTGCGTCCTTCCACACCGATACCAGCACGATGGCGGCCATGGCCCACTTCTCATCCAGCAGCCAACCCGGCCCCTGGATGCCGAACAGGGCAAGCAGGTTGTTCATCGCGCCATACTGGGGGGATAGCACCGAGGTCCAAATCAGGGACGCCGCCACCCAGGAGGTGAGGACGGGGAGATAGTAGACCACCCGGAAGGCGGACACGCCCCGTCGGGTGCTGCTGAGCAAGTATGCCTCCAGCAGAGATGCGGCCAGCATCAGCGGGATATACATGATGATATAGGCCCCGGTGTTGCCCAGAACCTTCCACAGCTCCGCACCCGACAAAATGTTTTTGTAGTTTTCAAGCCCGATAAAATGCTCCTGGAGGAAACCCGGAGCCAGCAGCTGATCCAGGCCGTTCCAGTCGGTGAAGCTGATGAGCGCCGACACCAGCAAGGGAAGCAGGGAAAAAACCAGCAGCCCCAGCAGGCTTGGCAGCAGAAAAGGCGCCGCGGTGAGCAGCCCGTCCTTTTTCGGACCGCCGCGCCGGTTTGCTTTTTGCGGCATTGACGTAAGCACCTCCTTATGACATAAAAAACGGGGGGAGGAGCCACGCTCCTCCCCCCTGCGCATTGTTATTTCAGGGAGATTTGTGCCTGGCACTCGCTCTGCGCTTGATCCAGGGCCTCTTGTACGGTGAGGGTGCCCGCAGCGGCAGCGGACAGTTTCTGGCCGATGATGTCGCTCATCAAGCTGTAGTCCTCAATCACGGGGGGCACCACCAGGTAATTCAAGGAATCGAACACGGCCTGCCGGTTGGCCGGCGGGGTGATATCCAGATAGGCGGACAGGGTGGACTGATCCTTGATTGCAGGGAGATCCCAGCCCGCTTCAATACGGATGGCGGCAGCCTTGTCGCTGGAGGTCAGCCAGGTGATCCAAGTAGCAGCGGCCTCCTTCTTATCGCTGGCGTTGTTGATGACACAGGCATCGGAGAAGAAGTGGGTAGCCTTCTGCTCCTTGCCGGGCTCCACCGTGATATCCCAGTCGAACTTGCAGCCCTCGGCAAAGGTGTTGAAGGCCCAGATGCCAGTGGGCATCATGCCCAGGCGCCCGCTCATAAACAGATCCCAGTCACCGATGCCGCCCATCTGCACTTCGTTGGGTTGGACGTTGCTTACCAAGATACGGTCGGCCATCATCTGAGCGGCGGCCACATTCTCCGGGGCGTTGATGGTAAACTCGGTTTTGTCCGCATTGAGCAGGCTACCGCCGAACTGTGCCACGACCTTGTAGAACTCATTGTAAGTAAGGGGCTGGTAATAGCCGTAAATGTCGTCGCCCAGGGCCCGGATGGCCTCAGCGGCCTTCTGGAGGTCATCCTGAGTCCAGTCAGCAGTGGGGTAGTCGATCTTGGCCTGGTCAAACAGATCCTTATTGTAGAACAGCACTACGTTGGAGAACTTGCCGGGCAAGCCGTACTGCTTGCCATCCACGTTGAACGCGTTCAGGGATGTCTCATCCAAGCCGCTGAAATCCACGCCGGTGATTTCGGCCAAGGCACCCTTATTGGCATAGGCCGCGAAGTTTTCGATGTTCAACTCGTAGCAGTCGGGAGCGGTACCACCGGACACCCGTGTCTGGAGCTGAGTGAAGTAGTCGTTATAGGCAATAGTCTCGATCTCTACTGTGATGTTGGGGTACTCCTCGTGGAACGCCTCATACATCTTCTGGAGGGTTTCCTCATTGCCGCCGGATGCGTTATAGTTGGAATAGGTGATGGTGACGGGCTGATCCGCGGGCGGGGTATCTTGCTGCTGGCTGGGCTTGGGGTCAGGATTGTCGGGGGACTTGGTGAGGTCGGACGCAGCTGGGCCACAGGCACTCATCAGGAGAACCAGGGCCAGGGCGGATGCGAGAATGGCAGACAGATGCTTTTTCATGCTTTTTCCTCCTTCAAATAATTTTGCGGTTGATTTTTCGGCCCGGTTCGCTTACACTATAAATTAGCGAAAGGGCCTTTGTGGAAAGGGACTTTTGCTGTGGCTCGCACCAGCTTTGACGGGTAGGTGCGGGCCGCTTTTTATATACCTACCCGCCAATGCGCTTCACAGAGCCCCGTTCAACCAGCTGAATGGGGAGGATCTGCTCCTGCTTGGTGAGGTTAGGTTCATTGATGTTATTGATCAGCAGCTCTACGGCCTTTTCCCCTTTCTGGGAGATCTCCTGGTGGATAGTACTCAGGCCGGGGGTGAGGTACTGGGAGATCTCCAGATCGTCAAATCCCATCACGGAGATGTCCTCAGGCACCCGGATGCCCCGCTCATAGAACCCCTTCATGGCCCCGATGGCCAGAATGTCGGCGGCAGCCACCACCGCCGTGGCCGGAACCCCGGAGGCCAGCAGCCGCTCTGCGGCATCAATGCCGCTGGCGTAATCAATCTTCCCCTCAAATACATAACGCCGGTCAAACACGACGTCGTATTCTGCTAAAGCGTCCCGGTAACCGGTAAGCCGCTTTTTCATTACACCATTTTCTTTGATCTGGCCGGAGAAAAAGGCAATGTCCCGGTGGCCCTTAGATAGCACATGGCGGGTGGCCAGATAGCTCCCATAGGCGTCATCAATGCGGATATTGTGGTAATAATGGTCATTGCAATAGCTGTCCACCAAGACAATAGGAATTCGAGATTCCTTCATCTGACGATAAAATTCGTCTGGATACATTCCAATAACGATAATACCGTCCAAATTGCGCTCCTGTGCCAGACGCAGATAACTCTCGTTGGCATCGGTAGCAGAAATGATAATGTGGTAGCCATTTTGACGGGCACAGAACTCAATGCTGCCCAGAATTTCCGAATAGAAGTTGTTCTGAAACATGAGGCGGCTACCTTCCGTCTGGGGCACCACAATGCCGATAAGTTTGGAGCTACGCTGGGTCAAGGTACGGGCAGAAAGATTAGGGATATATCCCAACTCCGTGATGGCACTCATAACGCGCTGGCGCGTCTCGTCAGGGAAGGGTTTCTTGTCATTGAGGATATAAGAGACAGTGGCGGTTGTCACACCTGCTTTTTCCGCCACATCCCGAAGGGTTGCCCGCCGATCCATGGCACTTCCTCCCACCACAATTTAATCGCTTAACTAAGTAACAACTATATATTACCTAATCCTGTATATGCTTGTCAAGTGTTTCTTCAAAATTTTACAAAATAATCTTGACGAACTGCCGAGTTATGGTATACTTAGCATGGGTAATTGAGTTAATCGGTTAAATCAAAAGAGGAGTGATGTTCATGGATACGAGATATCTCCCCACTGGAAATGAGATGATTAGCATCCCCAAGTTGAACGAAGATACTGCGAGCATTGAGGATGTTACCTTCCTGCATATGGGGTACAAGGGCCTTGTCGAATTGCGGGGAAGGATGGATATGCCCTTGATGGAGCCTTTCCTGGAACAGGACAACCAGCCGTTCCCTCTTTCCGGCCTGGAATGGGATCGTCTCCAGTTTTGGGTGCCCCGCTTTTCCGGGCAGGCCGGACACATCCGGGTGGCAGGCACCATCCTGGCCCCCATTGGGGAACGGGGCTTTCTCTACCGCATGGAGCTGACCAATACCGACAGCGTTCCCCACTCCATTGTGTGCGGCTTGCGTGGTTGCTGGAACTCCGCATGGCATTGCGTGAATGAGGACAAGCAAATTGAGGGAACTATGCACTGCTTTGAAAGCCCCTGGAACGGCAGCCTAATTTTTGATATGCGGTGCGGTGTTCCCCTGTTCTGCTTTGCTCCCATGCCGGAGGAAAGTTCCTGCGTCTCCACTTGGGAACAGTCGGACGCCGGGATCTGCTACCGGCTGGCGCACAGCTATATGCTGGAATCGCAGCAGCGGCGGATGGTAACAGTTTACTGGGGCTTCGGCATGGAGGAGGTGTCCGCTGCCACCAGCGCCAAGGAGATGTTGCGGCAAGGGTATCAGCACGAGGAGGCTCAAACTCTGCTTTGGCTGCGGGAGCGCACACTTTGGCTGAAAGATGATGCGCTGCGGCAGTTCTACAACACCAACCTGTTTTTCTGTATGTTATTTTCCACAGGCATCACGCTGGACACGGAGGAATTGGTGCTTGTTACCAGCAGAAGCCCCCGCTATTATGTGAGCGCCGCCTACTGGGATCGGGACAGCCTGCTGTGGAGCTTCCCCGCCATCCTGGACGCAGACCGGGAGCTGGCCAGGCGTATGCTGGAGTATGTCTTTGGCCGCCAGCAGCGGAACATCGGTGTCCACTCCCGGTTTATCGACGGCACCGTGCTGGAGCCTGGTTTCGAGCTGGATGAGCTAATAGCCCCGGTGCTGGCCCTGGGACGGTATGTGGAGGTTACGGGGGACCATTCTCTGCTGGACGAGCGGGAGGTGCGCCAGGGGCTGGACGGGATCCTGCAAAAGCTGGAAAAACGGCGGCATCCCCATACCGCCCTCTACTCCACCTTCCTCCAGCCCACCGACGATGAGATCGTCTATCCGTATCTCACCTATGACAATGTGCTGGTGTGGAAGGGGCTGACCGTCCTGGCGGCACTGCTGGGCCGGGACGAGCTGGCCCAGCGGGCGGAACAGGTGAAACAGGCAATCTGGGGCAACTGCGTCATGGGGCAGAATGGAAATCGCTATTTTGCGTGGTCCATTGATCTGGACGGACGCCACGACGTGTACGATGAACCCCCCGGCAGTCTCCAGCTCCTGCCCTACTGGGGATTTTGCAGCTCCGAGGACCAGGTGTACCGCAATACCGTGGACATGATCCGTTCGCCGGACTATCGGTACAGCTTCGCGGGGAAGCCCTTTGGGGAGATTGGGTGCCCCCACGCCCCCCACCCCTGGCTTCTCAGCGTTGCCAACAGCCTTTTATGTGGCCGGGTGGAGCATTCGGCGGACATCTTGAAAAAGGCCGCCATGGACAATGGAATTGCCTGCGAGAGCATAGACGAAATCACTGGCGAGTGTACCACCGGCGAAGCTTTTGCCACTTGCGCTGGATTTGTCTGCCATGCTCTGCGCACTTCTTTGGAGGGGGATGGAAATGCGGAATGATATTCGACTGAACAACTGGCATATCAGTGCCAGCGGGGCCATTGGCGACTCTTTTCTGGAAAGCGTCTTTTTCATCGGGAACGGGCGTATGGGCGTCCGGGGCTATCCGGCGCTGCGCCCTACCGCCAGGCCGGTAGACACCGGGCTTTTTATCGCGGGATTTTTCGATGTTTACAAGGCTGGGCTCACTGATTTTGTCAACCTCCCTACCCCAGTGTGGGAGACTGTGACGGTTAACGGGCAGGCCGTCCGCCCTGCCGGGGTCGCCTTGGATTTGGACTTGTCCTGCGGCAAGCTGACCATCGCCTACCACGTGAATATGGACGGCGCGGAGCTGTCCGTTACCGAGGAACGGCTGTTCCCACTGGGGAACCCGGCGCTGCTCCTCCAGCGCAGCCGTTTTACCTGCACAGCCGGGATAGGGGCCTTAACGGCGGACAGCGGCATAGAGCTGTCCTGCCGCAACCAGCCGGTGCCCGACGACCAGGTGAAGCAGAATGACGAACAGCTATGCTATATCCGCACCGGGAAGCCGGAGTTTTCTGCCAAGGGTTTTACAGTTGAGCTGGAAACCAAGGTTACCGGGCTTACCGCCCATTATGATACGGCGTTTCATACCACAGGCTTTGAAATGGACGGGCCGTTCTCATCAGAGGACGGGGCAGGGCTGCGCTTCTCTGCCCGGATCAAGGCGGGGGATACTTTCGCGATAGAAAAGCTAACCGCTATCACCACCAACAGGGATCATGACCCGATGCTGGCCCCCCTTCCCACGAGTTGGTCCTTTGACGGACTGGAACAGGAAAACAACAAATTGTGGGCGAAAAAATGGGAGACAGCCGGTATCACGATTGAGGGCGACGCCAACGCACAGACCTCCATGCGGTATGTCATTTATCAGCTCATTGTGAACTGTGCGGCGCAGGATGATACCGTCAGCATCGGCGCCCGGGGGCTGACCCACACCCGATACAAGGGTTGCTATTTTTGGGATACCGACCTGTTTATGCTCCCGTTTTACCTATACACAGATTCCAAAGCCGCCCGGAGCCTGTCCCAATTCCGTGTCAATACGCTGCCCCAGGCAAAAGCACACGCCCAAAAAATGAACGGCGCAGGGGCGCGCTATCCATGGATGGTGGCCTTTGACGGGACAGAACAGTGTGAAACCTGGGATATTGGATGCAGCGAGGTCCATGTGACCGCCGACGTGGCCTATGCTTTAGGGAAATATATGGAAAATACCCAAGATAAAGAGTTTTTCCTAAACGGTGGGGCTGAAGTGTTGGTGGAAACCGCCCGTTTCTGGATAAGCCGCTATACCCCCGAACCTGGAACAGAGTTTGTCAACTTATTGTTCTGCAAAGGGCCGGACGAATACTGCGGTGTCTCCAGCAACAACCTGTTTACCAATATGATGGTGCAGCACAATTTGGAGCTGGCTGTCCGGGCGGCGGAAGCCCTGGAACGGCTGGATCGGGAACAGTATCGCCACCTGGGCATTACTAATGAGGAGCGGGAAAGCTGGGCCCAGCTGCGCCGCTCCATCAAGTTGCCAAAGGACCCGGTTTCAAGGCACTGGCGTACAGATGACACGTTCCACCTGCTGGAGCCGGTAGATCCAAAATCGCTGAAAGCGGGCGATCAAGCCAGCTACCACCAGGTCTGCTTTGACCGCCTCCAGCGATATAAGGTGGTAAAGCAGGCGGACGTACTTCTTCTGATGACCCGGCTGCCGGAACACTTTTCCGCCGCTGAGCGGCTGGCGGCCTGGGAGGATTTCGAGCCGCTGTGTCTCCACGATTCCACGCTGAGCTTTGCGTCCCACGCGCTGTTCGCCGCCCAGAACGGGTTGACAGAACAGGCAGAGGACTACTTCCTAAAAGCGCTCTTTTTGGATTTGCGGGATATTATGGGCAACACGGGGAAAGAAGGCCTGCACATGGCCGGATTTGGCGAGACCTGGCAAGCTGCGGTGTTCGGTTTTGCCGGCCTGAATTTTGTGGACGGGGAGCCCCAGCTAAAGCCTTGTCTGCCTACGGGGTGGAGACGAATGACATTCTCTTTCTTGTACTGCGGGAAACGGTTTTTAGCGGATATTGGGCCAAATGATTGTAGCTGCACTATGCAAACATGGGATAGCACGGCACATACGGCCACCGACTTTTAAATGAAGAAAGATTTATTGTTTATTTCTGAACGTCTGGAATATTTCACAGAAGTATACAAGATTTTGCGCCACTCCAAAGTAGATGTGGTGCAAGTTGAAAGCGCAAATGACGCAAAGGCGGGACTGGCAATGTACAGTCCCGCCTTTGTTCTGCTTGATTTTGACATTAAAGGAGCAAAATTCCTGTTGGATAAAATTGCTATGGGACAATGGGTTCCACGGCCATATGTTATGGTGGCCGCAGACTGCGCTGACGGAAATGACCGTGCGGATATGCTCCGGCTCGGTGCGGATATTTGTATAGGCTGGCCCATCAATGCGAAGGAAGTGTTGGCTGTGATCTATGCTGTGAGACGCCGGCACAGACGTTTGCCCGTTATAGAATATGAAGAATTGGCTATTAACACTACCAGCCGTACAGTGACAATGCGCGGAAAGCCGATTGCCCTAACGCATAAGGAGTATGAGGTGCTTTGTGTTTTAGCGAATCAGGCTGGCATCGTTTTGACAAAGGAAGAAATATACCGAGCTGTGTGGAAAAGCAGCTATGATCCCAATTCCACCAATGTGGCCGATCAAATATCCTCGCTGCGATACAAGTTGGGTCTTGACCGCAGGGACGCTACATATATCCAGACAGTGATTGGAGTTGGGTACCGTTTTGGCAAGTCAGATTAACGATTCAACGTATCATTCGACATTTTTGTCGAACCATGTCGAACGAATCCGAACCGATTCCAAACCGCGTTCAAAGATTGTTTTTAATTCAGTGGTAATATATTCCATGGAAAGCCTTTTGACATAGGACTGTCGCTTTTGATGTAGGGAGGGGCACCCATGAAAATATTTCCTTGCTGTTTGCTGAGCATTGGTCGTTCGCCGCCGGTCATATAAACTATTCTGCTTCTGCGCGCGAATTGAATATTGGCCATGTGTTGACCGCAGCGAGGTGAGTCTGGCATCTGCTGTCAGAGTATAATGACTGTCAAGAGAAAGGGCTGTAAAAATGACTGTCGATACCAAAACATATGTCGTTGGCCTATTGGAGTCGTATCAAAAGCGTTCAAAGCAAATTGACCTTTTGCACTACGAATTGTCCCATCCGACCGACATATCTGAAAACGAAATGATCAGTGCCTTGGCCCTGTCCCATGCGGAGGGCGGGGGCGGAACCGTCGGGCACATTTCAGACAAAACGCTCTACATTGCCCTGAACTATCAAGAACAGATACAGAAAGCCAGTGGCGCGTCTAAAAGCGAAATCGCCGACCAGCTGATGGAGCTTGAAAACATCCAAAGGCGGCTGGTATACTATGTTTCGCTATTGGACAAGCGGCAGGCGGAATTGCTTGAACACCTCTATTTTGAGGGTTATTCGCAAGAGGAATGCGCCGCAAAGCTGGGGATTGCCACACGCACAGTGCGCCGGATCAGGGAGGACGCACTCAATAACTTGACAGAGCTATACAGCTTTGCCGAAGGGTTTGCGGCCAGAAAGCTGTCCTGATACCGGCCAGCAAATTTCCTGAAAATGTCCGCAAATTGTCCGCCGCATGGTACTTGAAATGTCCAATTATTTTGTGCTATGATTAAGCTGTCAAAAATAGGAGATGCCTCCCAGTACACATCGGAGGCATCTCCTATTTTATAATCGCGAACTTTGATGAGCACGGAGGGGGCGCTTCTATGACAAAGGTCAAACGAGGTTCGATTTTTGCAGAATATCCAGATGTAGTAAACATAGAGCAAATGTGCTCTATGCTGGGAGGTATTGGGAAAAAGACCGCCTATGATCTGCTGCGAAATGGGAACATCCGGCATATCAAGTTAGGGAAGTCCTTTAAGATACCTAAGATCTGTGTTATCGAATACCTCATAGGCGATACGCAAAAAGTTTCGCCGTAGGGAATTAAAAATAAACCGTTCTGATGTATTGGAGGAGAGAACTCCTTGTGGTACAATAGAATTGCCATTAGCAGGAATATTGTGCCCCTACACGAAGGAGGTCAACAATGGTAGCGGGCCATCTGCAAATCAAAAAGGGTAACTATTACATGGTGCTGAACCTGCACGACGAGCATGGCAAAAGGAAATCCAAATGGCTGCCCACAGGTATCTCAGCAACGGGAAAGAAAAGCCAAAAGCAGGCCGAGGAATTACTCTGGCAAACCCGCCTTAGTTACAAAGACACCGTGATCCACACGGTAGACACTGGCGCAGGCCGAATGAAGGGCAGTATGCTTTTTTCCGACTACATGGTAAGTTGGCTGGACATCATCAAAAATTCAGTTGAGGAGGTTACATATGCGGGATATGAAGGGTATGTGAAACAAAGAATTGCCCCTTATTTCAAGGAGCGGGGCATATCCTTGTCCGACTTGACGGCATTGGATATTGAAGGCTTCTATGAATACTGTCTCAACAAGTTGTCGTTAAAGGGGTCAACGGTACAGCATTTTCATGCAAATATCCATAAGGCGTTGAAATACACTGTACGTCATGGCTTAATTGACGCCAACCCAATGGACAGGGTGGAGCGGCCCAAAAGTCTCCCTTACACTGGCTCATTCTACTCTGTTACGGAGGTGGAGGCCCTTTTCCATGCAGCCAGAGGCGATCCCGTAGAGTTTCCCATTTTAATGGCAGCATTTTATGGGCTCCGCCGCAGTGAAATCATGGGGCTGCACTGGCAGGCTATCGACTTCGAGAGCAACACGATTACCATTGACCACACAGTGGTTCAATTTCGTGCCGGAGGTAAAACAAAAATCGTTGCCAAGGAGCGAACCAAGAACAAATCCAGCTGCCGCTCCATGCCGCTGGTTCCCCAATACCGCGAGTTGCTGCTGGTCATGAAAGAACGGCAGGAAAGCTGCCGGGAGTTGTGTGGGAGCTGCTACACTGAAACCGATTACATCTATGTCAATGATCTGGGCGTTCCCTACACTCCAAACTTTGTCACGGAGCATTTCAAAATTGTACTCCGAAAGAACGGGCTGCGGGAAATTCGCTTCCACGACCTCAGACACCCAAATGTCAAGCCCAAGACAAAAAGTTTTTGAGGTTTTTTAGAAATTTTTCATGGTTGCACTTTGCGCTCCCACCTGGGGCGTTTTTTATTGTTCGATTATCTTACGGAGCATAGAGGCAACGCTCAAATCTACTTCGCCGCTGTCCGCCGTATAGATGCTGACATTGAAATCACGGAGCAGATACCAGTATTGCAGGGTCCTGTCCAAATCCCGGCCCAGGCGAGCGAGATCACAGACCAGCAGAATATCAACGTCTCCGTCCACCGCCTCATTGTGAAACTCCAACAGGCCGGGGCGATGGTCAAATTTCAGCCCGCTTGCTATATCGCTGGAAGTCCCAACGACTTCAAAGCCATGCTCCTTTGCATAGGCTTCCAGTTTGTTCCGCTGTGCCGCCAGCAGCTCCGCGCTGTCTGGCCCATTGTGAGCCACACGGCAGTAAATCCAAGCCTTTTTCGTTTTCTGTTCCATCATGCCGCCTCCATACAAAAGTCTTTCATCTTCCAGACGATTTCCACCTGATTATTCGGATAGACATATACCCGGTCAATCAGCGTGTCAGCCAGCCCAGCCGTCAGGCCACCAGCCCCGACTACCTCCCGCGCCAGCTCGGTCCTGGCGTTTTTTGATTTTTCGTCCATCTCCATCTGCGTAGTCCGCACCTTCAAATTGGAATGGATTTCCCGCAGCCGGTCAAGCTCACCATCAACAGCGGCTTTCTGGCTCTTGTAGTCCTCCATAGTGATCTGCTTCAAAATAAGCTGTTCATACAGCACCCGCTTCTGCTCCAGATAGCCCTCAATCAGCTTGTCATATTCGGCCTGCTGTGCAATCTGAATATCAAGCTGTCCGGTATTGGCAAGGTTGTCCACATTCAAAATGACCTGGGCCTGCTTAGAGAGAATCTCATACAACATCCTTTCCAGCTCCGCCTCCGTGACCGTCAGGCCATGACAGTCAGCGGATTCGTTTACCTTTGTGTACCGGCAGAAGAAAGCGGCATTTTTCTTCGCTACTCGCGGCATGGCGTGACCGCAGCACCCGCAGAACACCTTTCCCCGCAAGGGGTAGGCCTTGGCGTTCTTCTTGGGGCACTTGAACCGGGGCCGTTGGGCCTGCACCTGCTCGAACAATTCCCTGCTGATGATTGCCTGATGATGGTCAGGAATCTTGACCCACTGGCTTTCATCCTTCATCCGAACCCGGTGCCCGCCTACCTCGGCCACTTCCCGCTTGCCCATGATGTAGGTGCCGGTGTAGCGTTCATCGTCCAGGATATGCACCACCGAGGATGTGGACCAAATCCCGCAGCACCGGGAAATGTCGTGGCCGTTGAAGCCATGGGCCGCTTTGTACTCGGCAGGAGTGGGGATATGGCGCTCAAACAGGGCCTTGACGATTTCATTGGGCTTGTACCCATCCCGCGCCAATTCAAAGATCATTTGAACATTGGGGGCGGTCTCCTCGTTCGGCTCCATGCGGCCATCCGCACCCTTCCGATAGCCGTAGGGACAGAGTTTGCTTTGGTACTCACCCCGCCGGAACTTTACATACTTGGCGCTCTTGTATTTGATGGACAGGTCCCGGCTGTAAAATTCGCTGACCAGATACTTAAACGCCACATTGATGCCGCCCGTGTCCCCGTGGAGGGTATCGCTGTCAAAGTTGTCGTTAATGGAGATGAAGCGGACGCCATACAGAGGAAAAACCATTTCTATAAAGTATCCCACTTCAATGCTGTTGCGTCCGAACCGGGTAAAGTCCTTCACAACGATGCAGTTGATCTTGCCCTCCCGAATCTGGTCAAGCAATTCCTGGACGGCGGGCCGCTCGAAGTTGGTCCCGCTGTACCCGTTGTCGATGAACTCCAGGACTTCTACATTTTTAACGCCATTCATGGCGTCAACATATTGGTGGAGTGCGCTTTTCTGGTTCTCAATGCTGAAACTGCCCACCTTGCTGTCCTCGGTGGAAAGGCGGATATAGAGAGCGATCACATAGGTTATCGGGCTGTTACTCATTTCCCAACACCTCCATCACACGCTCAAAGCCGCTCTCAAAGGAAAAGTCTATGGAAACATCATCTGGGCCGTTTACCGTGACCCGCCCTATCAGTTGATTTACCAGCAGGGCAGAGAGGGCCGTGTCCTTGTCTACCGCCGCCAACTTGTCGGCCATACTGGTGTACCGCGCCACCTGCCGCTCCAATTCGGCTTGCCGGGTCTGAAGCTGCTGGACACGCTCCACCGCGCCGCTGATTCTCCGGCTGTAATCCTCCTGCATTTCCAGATACTCCGCCCTGGTGAGGATGCCTTTGACGAAATTCTCATACAACCCAGCACGGAGGTCCTTGTCCTTCTGTGTCTGCCGCCCCAGTTCGGCAATCTCCTGATCCACCTGGGCCTTTTGCGCGGCGATCTTGCCGTCACAGCGTTTCAGCCGCAGGGCCTCTCCCATCACAACCTCGGCTTTCTGCCGGATGATGGTGAGAATCGCGTCAAATAAATCAGGCTCCGGCAAATGAATAATGCCGCCAGTGCAGGAACCATCCCCCATCCGGTCATTGGAGATACAGCGGTAGAAGTATCTCCCGTGACTTCTCTGCCGGTGAAGGTTTTTACCGCAGTGGGCGCAGAACACACGCCCCCGCAGAATGTTCTCGCTGTAAGGAATTTTCGTGGTTCTGGTGTACTTGGAGGCCATCTGTTCCCGGACGGCCTGGGCCTTTGCGAATACCTCCCGGCTGACCAGCGGCTCATGAGTGTTGCGTACCACAATCCAGTCCACCGGCTTGGTGACAACCTGCTTATGACCCACATTGGTGTGCTTGCCCTGGACCATATCACCGGTGTAGACCTGATCCGCCAGAATTTTCCCCACGGTCCAGCTCTGCCACTTGCCGCTGCCAGCCAGCTTGTTATCATAGCTGAACAGGCCGCATGAAGCATGATAGTATCCGGGGGTCATAACGCTGCTCTCGTTCAGCCGCTTCACGATCACATTCAGCGCAACGCCCTCAAGCGTCCACTGGAAAATCTGCCGGACAATAGGGGCCGTGTCCTCGTTGACCAGCAGGCGGTGGCAGTTGTCCGGGTCCTTCCGGTAGCCGTAGGGTGGACGCGCCCCCACAAACTCCCCGGCTTTCATGGCCTGATTCTGCTGTGCCCGGACCTTCCTGCTGATGTCGGCGGCGTAAGCCTCGTTTATCATGTTTTTCAAGGGCACAATCAGGTGATTGCCGCTGTTTTCGGCGTCCTCGCTGTCAAATTGGTCGTTGACGGCGATAAACCGCACCCCATGGAGAGGAAAATACTTTTCAATATAGTACCCGGTGTCGATGGTGTTCCGGCCCAGCCGGGAGAGGTCCTTTACCACGATGCAGTTGATTTTCCCGGCCTCAATGTCCCCTAACATCCGCTGAAAGGCTTCCCGCTCAAAGGTCCGGCCCGTGGTGCCGTTGTCGGTGTAGACCCCGACAACCTCAATATCCGGGCAGAGGGCGGTGTACGCCTCCATGATCTGCCGCTGTGTTTCCAGGGAATCGCCCTTCTTGCCGTTGAACTCCACCGACAGCCGGATATAGAGCGCCGCCCGCCAGATTTTCATGTAGGCCCGCTTCGGTGTCTCCGGGGCCGCAGTGCCCTTTCTGCTTTTCCGCGCCATTTTATGCTGCCTCCTTTTCCATGTTCAACAGACTGTTCAGAATATCTTTCAGATCAGGCGGGAGCTTTCCCATCTCGTCCAGCCGTTTCAGCACCTTGACGTATTCGATGTGATAACGGAGGGTGATAGCCAGATCATCCTTGGCGTTCACCCGGATGGACTGGACCAGGGCGATCACCGCCCGCCGGTCCAGCGTGGTCATGGCGGAGAACTCCTTGAAGTGCTGGGTCCACCGCAGGCGGGAGCTGCTGTTGTTCGTCACCAGCTCCATCTCGGCCCGCAGACGGTCAATGGCCTCCTGCGCCTGCTCCGCCCGCTCGGAATAGAGATTTTTCAAATCCTGATAGTCCTTTTTGCTGATAAGATTGGCGATAAAATTCTCGTACAGCGTGGACTTGAACTGACGGGCTTCTTCCAGCTTCGCTTGGTTATCCGCAATCTGCCCTTTGAACTTGGCGATTTCCTCCTGATTGATCTGTTCCTCGCTGATACCGTCCAGTATCTCGTCCAGAGAGGCAATGTACCGGATATGGGCTTGCAGACTGACCAGAACGCAGTCGATTAAATCAGCCTCTTTCAACATGACCGGATGGGTGCAGCCCTTTTTCTTCCCGGTGGGACAGTGGTAATAAATGTACTTCTTACCCTTGACCGTGTTGGTTTTCCGGGTCATACGCCCTCCGCAGGAGCCGCATACCAGCAGGCCGGAGAACAGATACACCGCCTCGCCGTCCGGGGCTGTCCGGGTGTCCAGGCTGGAAATTTTCTGAACAAGGTCAAAGTCCCGCTTCTGAATAATCGGCGCATGGGCGTTTTCAATGCGGACCCATTCCTCTGCTGGCTTATGGATGATGTTTTTCAGCTTGTGGTTATGGGTTTCCTGCCTGCCTTGCAACAGAACGCCGGTATAGGTTTCCTCCTGCAAAATCCGAATCACCGCGCGGGCGGACCACTTGGCGTCCGGCACATCCGCAAAGCCGCCAGTGGGGTGGGGCAGGCCCCGGCTGTTCTTGTAGGCCATGGGGGACAGGACGCCCAGCCGGTTCAATTCCTCCGCAATATGCTTGGCGCTGGCCCCATCAATGCGGCGGCGGTAAATGTCCCGCACCACGCAGGCGGCATCTTCGTCAATGAGAAGATGATTTTTGTTCTCCGGGTCCTTCCGGTAGCCGTAGATAGGGCAGGACCCTACATAGTCCCCGTTCTGCCGCTTGGTCAGCAGGGCGCTCCGGGTTTTCACGGAAATATCCCGGCAATAGGTGTCATTCAGCAGATTTTTCAAGCTGATATGCAGGTCATCTCCGTTTTGCTCATTGGCGGTGTCAATGCCGTCATTGACGGAAATGAAGCGAACGCCGTAGGAGGGAAACACCTGCCGGAGATAGCGGCCAGTCTCAATGTACTCCCGGCCCAGGCGGGACAGGTCCTTGACGATCACGCAGTTGATCTTGCCGGAAACAATGTCGTTCATCATTTCCTGGAATGCCGGACGGTCGAACAGAACCCCGCTGTAACCGTCGTCTACCCGCTCCGATACCAGCTCAATGTCCGGGTGAGCGGCTACAAAGTCCTCAATCAGCTTCTTTTGATTGGCAATGCTGTCACTCTCCACGCTGCGGTCAGCGGAGTAGGAGAGGCGGAGATATGCGTCGCCCTTGTACTTTGGCATGAAAAAGTCACTCCTTTACATCACGGACTTATCCCGCGATATAACGAGTGACTGATTTATCCTATTTCATTCTTTTTCCAGTCACAAGTATAGCACACCTCCACGGGTAAGTCAACACATTAAAGTGCTAAATTAAAATCTGTTTCAGGCAGTCCTCCAGGGACACGCCGTTGTCGGCAAACTGCGCCCGGACGGTAAATTTGCCGCACTTGAAACAGTAGGGATTTTTGATCTGCCGGAGAAATTCGGCAATCCGTTCCTCCTTGGGGAGCTTCGGGTCCACGGAAACCTCCCGAATATCTGCCAGAGGCATACCAGCAGGGGAAAGGGACAGCTTCTGTTCCATGTTCGTACCTCCTTCACGGTGAATCAATGCAGCCGCAGGCCTCCCCGGCCTGCGGCGATTTGTGATGTATCAGCCCTTGAAGCGGTAGGGGAGCTTGCGGCCCCCACGCTGCTGGCTGTTGTACTTGCTGAGAATGACGCGGGCAAACCGCAGGGCGGCTTTGTTGGTGGAGAAGTCCACCTTACCCCGGCGAATGATCTCGTCCGGGTCCACGGCGGACAACCTCTTAATGAAAATCTGATCCACCAGCTCCGTCTCATAGGTCTTGACGAACAGCGCCATACCGGAGAAGATAGACGCTTTGAGGGAGTTGGGGGTCCCATGCCACGCCCCGGCGATTAGGCCCAGCATACGGGAGAAGGCCGCGCCGCCCAGGAGCCGGTAGGCGTTGATAACGGCGCGGGTGGTGGAAATTTCAAAGGGTTCCCCGGTGGGCCGGTCTAGCGCCCAGGTAAAACCGGCGTCCTCTACCCGCTGCTTCACATCAATGATCTCCGCGTTCGCCCCGGACTCCACCAGGGCCTTGGTCGCGTGGCCCAGCCGCAGCTTTCCCCTGGTCTGGTCCAGCATATAGTACAGCTCGGCCTCCTGCTCGTAGGTCAGGCCGGTGTAGATGATGCAGGGGACGGTCACATCCCCGCCGCCCGCCATCTTCCGCATAGCGGCGATCCGGTGCTGTCCGTCCACCACATTGAAATTGCCGTCCCGGAAGCTGACCACAATGGGGGTCAGCAGGCAGGGGTTCCACTTGGCGATCAGCTTGTCCACATCCTCTGTCTCCACTGGCCGCTGATAGGGCAGGCCGGAGGTCAGCTTGGCGGTGGAAAGGTCACGGCTCACGCCGGGGTTGTGGTACTTCACTTCGGGGATGGCGGTCTGCTGCTCCATCGGTTCCCTTTTGGGGGAACTGCGCTTTTTTCGATAACTCATTTGTTGATGTTCCTTTCCATTAGATTTAATAAATCCTCTATTGCAGAGGTAATAGTGGCAAATCGCTGTCGGACAAAATCAAATTGCACCGGGGATATGTCGGGGAAAACGACTGTGCAGAAGGGGTCGCTATACCATGCGAAATTCTTGTGGAAGGTGTCTACAAAGCCGTCAATATCCGCCAGCAAAGTATCCGGGTTATAGCTGCAATCCTTATTAGGATTTTTCAGATCGGCTACGGATTCCTCTATGCTGGCATAGTGCTTATCGCCCAGGGAATAGGGAACAGGCGGAGACGCAGGAGGTTCCGGGGACGGCGGTTCCTCTGCCGGGGCGGGGTGGTACTCGGACATGGACTTGATTTCCCCAGCGGCCAACTGGCTGGCCGCGTCCTTCTGCCGCTCCGGTTCCAACCGGGACAGCTTCAGCGCGTCTTTTTTCGTGATTTTGGTGCCTTTGATAATCTCTTTTGCCTCTGGTGTCAAATTTTTTGCGGTCTGAATTTGGACTTCTACTGTTCGTGGGCTGACGCCAAGTTTGTCTGCCGTATCCTGAACAAATGATTTTGAGGTGACCGCAAAAATTTCGCCCACCACATCTTGATGCTGGTTGCCGCGAAAAGCCCCGCCCTCATAGGTTGCCTTTGTCTCTGGGTGGAGCATTTCATAAATCTCCTTCCGGCGCAGAAGCAGATCACTGTACTCCACGGCCGATAAACCCTTTCTAACTACATTTTCGTCAACCTCCGCCAGCTCCGCCAGTAGGCCCTCCAAACTGCTGACGTTACACTCGATCTCCGTCCAGCCCAGCAGTTTTGCCGCTTCCAGCCGGTGCAATCCGGCGATCAGCGTATGCTCCC
>CAJULJ010000023.1 GCA_910587395.1 uncultured Oscillospiraceae bacterium
CTTTGAGAACACCCCGAAAAATTGTATCATCGTCGAGAAGTACGACAGCGTGACGGGCGAGGCCCTGGCCGGATGCACCTTCCAGCTCCGCTATCTGGCAGGCAGCAGCGGCACGGGCGGCACCGTCATCGGCCAGAAGGTGACAGGCAAAAACGGCATCGCCATGTGGACCGGGCTGGAGCCAGGAGCCTACGTCGTGGAGGAAGTGGACCCGGTTGACGGCTATTCAATCATCAATTCCTCCGAAACCGTGTTCATTGCGGACAACGGGGAGCAGAGCGTTGTCACCGTTCGCTTCGACAATATGCCGGACGGCAATCTTCTTATTCGGAAGGTGTGCGCGACCAATCCCTCCGTCACCCTCCAGAACGCCGAATTTAAGATCATGTACGCGGACGGCACCCTGATCGGGGACAGCAACGGCATTTACCGCACTGATGAAAAGGGCGAAATCCGCATTGAGGGACTGAAACCCGGCAAGAGCGTGATCGTCACCGAGGTCCAGGCCCCTCCCGGATTCATCATCGACACGCAGAGCCAGACTATTCAGATCAAAGAGGGCCGAACTGTCAGCCTGACGTTCAAAAACCAGCCCAAGGGCAAATTGATTATCCAGAAAAGGGATAGTCAGACGGGCGAGGTCCTGCCCGGTGCTGAGTTCCGCGTGACCACGGCGGCGGGCTGCGAGGTCGGTCTGGACGGCGTGATCGGCACGTCCTCCCTCACGTCCAACGGCATTTTCACCACCGACAGCCAGGGGGAAATCAGGATCAGCAATCTCGCACCCGGTGCCTACGTCATTTCTGAAATCAAGGCCCCGGACGGCGGGTACGTCATCGACACCCCATCCACCAACGTGGTCATCGGGCAGGGCGGCGATACCCAAACGGTGGTTATCAAAAACACTCGGAAGGGCGGGCTTATCGTTGAAAAATACGATAAAGTGACCAAGCAGCCCCTGGCTGGCGCTCAGTTCAAAATCATGATGGCGAACGGCGAGCTGACCCCCGATAACGAGGGCCTTACCAGCTCCAACGGCCTGTACACCACCGATGAAAACGGCCAGATCGTGCTGTCCAAGCTGCTCCCCGGCACCTATGTGGTGTCTGAGGAAAAAGCGCCGGACAACTACCGCAAGGACCCCACCCCGCAGACGGTGGTGGTGAACGCTGGGGACACGCAGACCATCCGCTTCTATGACGATCCCCTCTGCACCCTCACCATCCTGAAGCGGGACGCCGTGACCAAGAAGCCTTTGAAGGGCGCGGAATTTTTGGTGACGGACAGCTCCGGCCATGTGATCGGCCCCAGCAACGGCCTCTACACCACCGGCACCGATGGCACCGTGACCATCACCGGGCTGGCCCCCAACTCCACCATCGTGGTGTCCGAGAAGAAGGCCCCCTCCGGCTACATCCTGGACGAAACCCCGAAAAATATCGTGGTGCGCTCCGGCGTTGCCAACAGCCTGATTTTTGATAACGAACCGGGCACAACTCTGATTATCCGCAAATTCATTGAGGGCACCGAGAATGAGCCGTTGTCCGGCGTCTGCTTCAAAGTGGTGGACGGTTCCGGCGCGGCGGTCGGGCCGGACGATGGGGTGTATTACACCGACAAGGCGGGCGAGATCGTGCTGGAGGGCATCGAACCGGGCACCACCGTCATTGCCCGCGAGGTCAAAACCGTGGAGGGCTTTGTTTTAGACGGCACCCCCCAGGATATCAAGATCGTGGGCGGACGCGTCCAGCAGCTCACCTTCTGGAACAAGCGGGCGGGCACCTTGGTAATCCAGAAGAAGGACAAGATTTCCGGCGCGATGATCCCCGGCGCTCAGTTCCAGCTCACCTACGCCAACGGCGGCTATGTGGACAATGACAACGGCCATCTGTCCAGCAATGGCCTCTACACCACCGACGATAAGGGTGAGATCCGCATTTCCGGCATCACCGGCACCGTGGTGGCAAAGGAGGTAAAAGCGGCCCCCGGCTATATGATCGACAGCAGCACACAGACGCAGACGGTCACGGTGAATCCCCTGGACACGCAGACGTTGACCTTCCTCAACGAACCCCTGTGCAGCCTCACCATCACCAAGCTGGATTCCGTCACTGGGAAGCCCATCCCCGGCACCTCCTTCGAGGTGCGGGACGGCAGCGGCGCGGTACTGGCCCGCTGTACCACCGGGAAGGACGGCACCGCCACCGTCACCGGGCTTGTCCCTGGCAGCACGGTGCAGGTCATTGAGACCAGGGTGCCGGATGGATACGTGTTGAACGCCACGCCCCAGGTGATCACCGTGAAAAACGGCGCGAACGCCCTCACCGGCAGCTCCGGCACCGTGACCACACCCGGCGGCACCACCAATCCGGGCGGCGGAAATGATGTGATCGTGGAGAACGATCCCAAGACTACCCTCACCATCCAGAAGTATGTGGACGGCACCACCGACCCCATCCAGGGCGTGACCTTCCTGGTGACGGACAGCAGCGGCGCGGTGGTGGGGTCGAACAACGGCGAGTACACCACCGACCGCAACGGACGCATCGTCATTGAGGGGCTGGAACCCGGCGTCACCATCACCGCGCGGGAGACCAGGACAGCCAGCGGCTATGTGCTGGACACCACGCCCCAGTCCATCAAAATCAAAGTGGGCCAGGGCCAGACCATGACCTTCTTCAACAAGAGCGAGGGCGGGCTGGAACTGATCAAGGTGTCCGCCAGCGACAGCACCCAGCGCATCCCCGGCACCACCTTTGAAATCAGGAAGAAGGACGGCGGGCTGGTGGACACTGTGACCACCGACAGCACGGGCCGCGTCCACGTCAACCTGGATGCCGGTGATTACTACGCGCTGGAGACAGAAGCGGCCCAGGGCTTTAAGCTGGACGATACGCCCCACTATTTCACGGTGCAGGACGGGAAAACCACCACCCTGACGGTGAAAAACAAGCCCTTCTCTGGGATTCTGATTCATAAGACCGACAGCGTGACCGGCAAGGGCATCTATGGGGTGAGCTTCCTCCTCTACAACAGCGCCAACACCCCCATCGGGCAGTATACCAGCGACAACCAGGGCTACGTCTACATCGAGGGTTTGACGGACGGTGGCCGCTATTACCTGCGGGAACTGGAAAACAAGGGTTATATCCCAGACACGCAGATGAAAACAGTGTATGTCACCGCTGGCGAGACTACGCTGATCGAATGGAAGAATACGCCCATCACAGCACAAATCCAGATCACCAAAAAATCCGCCGACTATAACCCCACCAACGGCCTCCCCGCCGGGACGCTGCTGGAGGGCGCGGTGTTTGAGATCCGGGATAAGGCGGGCAACCTCGTGGACACCATCCGCTCCGACAGCCGGGGCGTAGCTGCCTCCAAGCCCCTACCCCTGGGCCGCTACACGATCAAGGAGGTCAAGGCCCCGGCAAATTACGGGGTCAGCGACCAGGAGCTGACCGCCTATCTGGAGCATCCCGGCGAGATCGTCCGCTTTGAAGTGACCAACAAGGCCCTGTCCACCGGCGTGTCCATCACCAAGACCGGCCCCAAGCAGGTCATGGCGGGCCAGCCGGTGCGCTACGTGTTCAGCAACATCGGAAACAACTCCAATGTCATGCTGACCTCTTTCTACTGGAGGGACACCCTGCCCGCCGAGGTACGGCTGGACAGCGTGGTGACGGGCACCTACAACTTCCCCGGCACCTACAAGATCACATATCGCGTCAACGGCGGCGAGTACCGCACCCTGGCGGACAATCTGAGCACCAGTAAGAATTACACCCTGGCGGCTTCCGCCACGGCGCTGGGGCTGGCCTCCAATGAGCGCGTCACCGAGATCATGTTCGTGTTCGGTCAGGCCCCCGCCGGTTTCGCCCAGGTGGAGAAGCCCATGCTGTACTGCACCGCCGTCAAGAGCATCGCGTCCGCCTCCTTTGTGAACGTGGCCGATGTGGGCGGCGTGTATGGCGGCGTTTGGGTGCAGGCTGTCTCCCGGTGGGTGACGAATGTGTACGGCAAGCCCATCGTGCCCTCCCTGCCCAAGACGGGCTATTAACATCAACTCTTTGCTCCGCGCCGTCCGCACTCCGGGCGGCGCGGAGCAACTAGATACGCCCACTGGCACTGGCTGCTTTTGCCGCTGCTGAGATGGCTGGAGAGGAGGAATGATTGAGATATATCCTGGGCACGAACACTGTTGGAACATCTATACACACGGCAGGCCGGACATTCGTTCCCCTATTGGCAGGGCACAGTATATGCTCACCAAGTATTGTTATATTGCGAATAGAAGTCCAGATAAATGGAGGCTTTTGTGCCGGTATGCCAATACGGTTCAGAAGGAAAGTGAACTTTTGGATTTGAGGCATCTGGCGCAGTTCCTGGAAAACCGCGCCTTGGGCCTGACGTATGGCGTTAGTGACGCTACGGCAGCAATTCAAGCGGAACAAGTGATTGTGATGCGTTCAGCCCCCGAATATGCCAGGGACCGTGGGCATGATATTTCTCCTGCCGCTTCATTCCTGATAAGGTCCGAGCCGGAGGACCATCATTTATCACAAGGCGTCCGAAACCTGATATTAACCTACGCATATTTCTTTGGCAGTCCCGCCGCAATGGAGCGTTTTACGGACAGCGTTAAAACGGGTCGCATTTCAGGCCGGGATATTGCCGCCGCCTGTGCCAGCATTGAGGATGCCAATTTGGAATGGGCCGGTTTGGATAAAATGGAAGGGGTAGAACTGTACGTCGAGGAGCGGCCCGCGTTCCAATTCGACTTCAAGGACAGTATGAATCCTTGGAAAACCTATCCCCGCTTTGCCATGTATCAGGATTCCATGCCGGAAAAAGCGGTTCTGCTCCAAAACGGAACGGTTTTGCTTCCCTGTTCTGACGACTGGGATCGGTGGCAGTCTGACCTGCGGAGAATTGACGGGACCTTTACCAGCCCGCGATATTTTATGGAAGCTGGACAGAATTGCTTCATAGCAGAAGAACGAGTTGAGATCACGCAGGATTTAGCGATATCAATGGAAGATAACGCCACGCTGACGCATCCCTGTGATAGTAAAACGGAGAAGCGGTCTGTACGGGAAAGATTGCGGGCTGCGGTGTGGGAGGTCAGCCAGTGCCCGCCCTCAAAAGAACCGCCCAAAGGGGGTGAGGCCCGTTAATGCCGTCCAGCCCGATTTTGAAAGGAGGAAATCACCATGCAGGACGAAGTGCGGGACAAATCCGTGGCATTCGTTATCAGCGTGGGCAAAACAGGCGGCAGGCTCACCGCCGACCTGCTGAGAACGGCCATGCGCCGCTATCTGGAACAGTCCCGGCGCCCCCAGGCCCACCACGGGAAGCAGACGGTGAAGCAGCTTGTGGAGCAGGGCGCGGGGGTCCGGAATATTGAGATCACCGATAAAAATATCAAGTCCTTTGAGCGGGTGGCCCGGAAGTACGGCGTGGATTTTGCGCTGAAAAAAGACCCTGCCGAGGGCAAATACCTGGTTTTCTTCAAATCCAGGGACGCGGACGCACTCAACGCCGCCTTTGCCGAGTACACCGCCAAGACCATGGGCCGCAGTACCCCTAAGAAGCCCTCCCTGCTGGCCCGCCTCAGCCACTTCAAAGAAGTGGCAAAGCAGATGGCCCAGGATCGGGCGAAGAACCGGGAGAAGGGGGAGATGGAGCGGTGAAGCTGGATGTGAAGAAGTTCCTGCTTCAAAACTTCCCCTATGTGTTCCTGTTCTGGTTCTTTGACCGGGTGGGCGAGGGCTGGCGGCTGGCGGAAGGGGCCGACGTGGTGGAGCAGGCTATGGGCATGGTGTCCGGGCTGGGTCCGCTCATCACCGGACACCCCCTGCCCAGCTTCCACCCCCAGGACCTGCTTGTGGGGCTGATCGGAGCTGTGGCCGTCCGGCTGGCGGTGTATTTCAAAGCGCAGAACGCCAAGAAATACCGCCGGGGTGTAGAGTATGGGTCAGCCCGTTGGGGCGGACCCAAAGACATTGCCCCGTTCATTGATCCCAAGTTCGACCAGAATATTTTGCTCACCCAGACAGAACGTATCATGGTGGGCAGGAACAAAAATCCCAAGTACAATATCAATAAAAATGTGTTGATTATTGGCGGTTCTGGATCTGGTAAGACACGATTTCACATTAAACCCAATTTGATGCAGATGAATGCCAGCTATATTGTCACGGACCCGAAGGGCACTGTTCTGGAAGAATGCGGGAAGATGTTACAGCGGGGCGGGTATGAGATCAAGATACTCAACACTATCGATTTCAAACAGTCCATGCGCTACAACCCCTTCAAATATATCCGCTGTGAGAACGACATCTTGAAACTGGTGAACTGCATCATGGAAAACAGTGCGCCTTGAATCACAACATAAAGCACGTGTAGTAACGTGATACCGTTGTGAGCCAGACGAGAACGCCCGATAGGAGGTGAAATAGCGTATCTCGTTGGTAATTGATACGACTGGCGGCGGCACAAGAGCCAAATATCTTGTGTATCCGACTGCGGCTAATACTCCTGCCGGCTGTCTGGTAACAGGCAGTCGCGAAGCATAGGTGAAGGCGGGGACAATGCTGGTGACAGTACACCCCGGGCTCCGCTGTATATGGATAGAAATTCTTTTACTTGTACACTTCGTAACCATGAGTATCCGCCCTTTTCGACAGAAAAGAGGGTACAAAAATGGGTCTACCTCACGCAATTTTGTTTTGTTGTTATGGGGGATGGCGTTATGGCCGCCATAGAGTACGTGAGAAGCGTACCGCAGAAATGCAGGCCCACGGAGTAGAGGAGAGTCCTAAGTGCAGCATTAAGGCAGTCGTATTGATACAAGGGAACTGCCCAGCGTTATAGCAATCATTGGGGACGGTCCGCACCGAAAGGGTAAGGCCAGAAAGATGATGAATGGGTAGTCACCGGGGCCGTAGTAGCGAAGATACCCTATCAAGAAATAGGGAGTAGCAAAGGGCCTTAGTCTTGCTTTGAACGATAAAACAGTATTTCCAGTTCGCCCCATTAGACGCAAGAGACTAATCGTTACGGAAATGAGGCGAAAAGCCTATGGCAGTAAACAATATTTACTATGTGGATATGGAGAAGCGTTACCGTGATTTTCAAGAAGGAACTGTGGATATGCGGAATCTGCATCCTATGGTCTATGATGATAGGAATGTGGCACTGGCTGTCCGGCAGTTAAGTCAAAGTCCTGGAAGGATGGCATTGGGACCGGATGGCACCAATTACAAAACATTGGAGAAATATTCGGTTGCGGAGTTATCGGAGATTGTGCGGGAACGGCTTTTCAGTAAACGAACGGATTATGTCAGGCGCACCTATATTCCAAAGAGTAATGGGAAAATGCGTCCGCTGGGCATCTGTTCCATCTGGGACAAGCTGGTTGAAAAGTGCATACAGCTTGTTTTAGAACCCTATTGCGAAACGAAATTCGTACCCAGTTCTTTTGGCTTCAGGGAACGTGTCAGCACTCATAATGCTCTGGCAAAGGTGAAAAATGAATGTCAGACCAAGCCTTATGTATTATCCATTGACATGAAGGACTATTTTGGCACCATAGACCCGGATATAACCTACCGTGAATTATGGCATATTGGTGTGAAGGACCAGGTTATTCTCAACTATATCTATCACTTCATCAAGAAAGGGTATTTTGAGAATTCCTGCAAGGTAGAGGACCCCAAAGGGTCCCCGCAGGGCTCCATCCTAGGTCCGCTAGTCAGTAATGTCTATCTGCATCGGTTTGATGTCTGGCTGAGGGACCAAGGTGACTGCTGGCATGACCCTACCGTGAAGAAATTCCATGACCCAGGAAACAGAAGGCGGCGGATGGAAGAAACCAATCTGAAAATCGGGATTCATGTGCGCTATGCAGATGATATTCTGGTGCTGTGCAAAGATTTGGAGGACGCAGAACGCTTTCGTCATAGTGTGACTAAGTATCTGACCAAAAACATGAAGTTGGTCATTAATGAGGAAAAAACGAAAATCTACGACCTTACAAGGGAGCGGATGAAGTACCTCGGCTATGACTTCTATGTTTTCAAGCGAAATACTAAGCATCCGAAAAAGAAAGGCCGATTCATGGTTGCCAATACGTTGCCTAAAAACCGGGCAAATGAGATTGTTGCAAAATGCAGAGAATTGTTGCAGCAGATTCGCAAACATCCCCAATATGATACATTCCATGAATGGAACGCCTATGTGGTAGGCATCCACAACTACTACTGTGGCATGAACTTATTCTGTGAGAGTTTTAATCAATTAGGCTGGCGAATTAAAAAACTGTTTTACCACACAATGGAAAAGACGGCTAAGTTTACATATGAGCAATCCTGTAAGAACAACTATCTTCAAGGAAAGTACAGCTCATGGGGAAAAAACGGCTACTATTGTTTTGAGGGATTTCCAATCATCGAGATTGGCTGGGCAAGCTATGATAAAGGCTTGATTGCGGCAGTTAAAGGAACTGTAAAGAGGGATAATCCTTATCACTATGGTGAGAAAAAGCATAGGCCCGGTGTTTCGATGGAAATGATAACTTATTTGGTGAACACCTCAAAGTATATCAAAAATAGTCGGCTTGCAATGTTCAGAATCAGTAAATACAGCTCAATGAAAGGTATCAGCTATCTGTCTGGTGAATTTGTGCCGGTGGATAAATACCACTGCCACCATATTATACCCCGGTACAAGGGTGGAAGCAATGACTTTGATAACCTTTGTGTTCTTTCAGAGCTGGAACATCGAATTTTGCACAGCAGTACCCCTGAACAGCTTTATGTGCTTTTCCCGAAAAAGAAGAAAAGGATAAAAATGCTCATTGATGCACTGTAAATATTTATACAGTCAATATGCCATTACTCCATTGAATATGGGGCACTCCCGGAAAGGGTGTCCCAAAACAAAGTAAGAGGGTGCGCCGGATGCGTCGAAATGGCGCCCGTCCGGTGTGGAGTGGGGGAAAAGACCGAGGCGTTAAAACCAGAGTCTTACCTATCACTATCCAAGGGCGAGGACAGCAAGGGTTCCGAAGATTTCTGGGCGAAGGCCGAGGCCCTGTATTATCAGGCACTGATCGCCTACATCTGGTATGAGGCCCCGGAGGAGGAGATGAACATGACCACCCTGCTGGATATGCTCAACGCATCCGAGGTGCGGGAGGAGGACGAGAACTATAAAAACGCCGTGGACCTCATGTTTGACCGCCTGGAGCAGAAGAACCCGGAGCACTTTGCCGTCCGTCAGTACCGAAAATATAAGATGGCGGCGGGAAAAACCGCAAAATCTATCCTGATAAGTTGTGGCGCACGTATGGCCCCCTTCGACATCAAAGAGGTGCGGGAGCTGATGGAGGGGGACGAATTGGAGCTGGATAAGATCGGGGACCGCAAGACGGCCCTGTTCTGCGTCGTGTCCGACACGGACATGACCTTCAATTTCATCTCAGCCATGGTCTATACGCAAATGTTTAATGTGCTGTGCGACAAGGCTTTGGAGAACGGCGGCGCATTGAAAACCCATGTCACCTGTCTGCTGGATGAGTTCGCTAACCAGAAAATCCCCAATTTTCAGCACCTCATCAGCGTGATCCGCTCCCGCGAGATATCCGCCCACATCGTGGTGCAGACCCAGAGCCAGTTGAAAGCAGTTTATAAAGACCACGCTGAAACCATCATCGGCAACTGCTCCTGCGTCCTGTTCCTGGGCGGCAAAGAGCGCAGCACCCTCAAAGAGCTGTCCGAAACCCTGGGCAGAGAGACCATCGACACCTTCAACACCGGCGAGAGCCGGGGCCGGGAGCTGTCCCACTCACTGAACTACCAGAAGCTGGGTAAGGCCCTCATGGACGTGGATGAGCTGGCCGTCATGGACGGCGGCAAGTGCATTTTGCAGGTGCAGGGCGTCCGGCCCTTTTTCAGCGATAAGTTTGATATCACCAAACACCCACAGTACAAATACCTGTCCGACTACAGCGAGAAGAACAGGTTTGATGTAAAGGAGTTTCTCAGCCGGAGGCTCACCGTCAGGCCCCAGGACGCCTTTGAGCCCTACGAATTCGACGCCTCATCCCCCACTGGGGAGGAGTCCGGCTGAACTGCCAGCTTTGCGGCCCGCTCCGCTTTGATCTGAGCAGTGCGCTTCACATCCACGAAATGGGTGGCGTACCGGCGCTCGATCTCCGCATCGCCGCTCTTGCTGAACCGCAGGGGGATCACCGGCTTCCGGCCCTGGCCGTTCTTCTTTTTCGTCCCCCACCGCTTGTAATAGCAGAAGGACGGCTTCAGCCCCGCTTTCGCGGCATAGGACCGCATCTCCCGCATGACCAGGGACAGCTTGGAGAGGTTGGCTTTGCAGACGCGCTCCAGATAGTCCACGCGCCCATACCGCCAATTCTCATAGTCCTGCTTGGACAGGTAGCCCACCTCCATCAACACGTCCACCGGGGCGGCAAAGCCCCGGTTCCGGCATTGGAGGTATACGGCGGAGCGAACCTTCGCCGTCAATTCCCCATTGTTCATGCGCATCACTCTCACAGTCAGTTTGGCCTATTATACGGCAAAAATCGCAGGGCCGCAACTGTTTTTGCGCCCGGATCGTCCGGGCTATACATTTGGCCGTCTGGCGGACGCAGTTTTGGACCGCTGTGAACTCCGAAACGCCGTCCCGCCCGGTATTGCCGCCGTCTGAACCGTTCAGACGGTGGTTTTTATATGTCCCACAACAAAAAATCATACAATTTTGGAGGTAATCAATGGAATTTTTCACTTCCGCAATCGACACCGCAAAGGTCATCGTGTGCGCCCTGGGCGCTGGTCTGGGAGTCTGGGGCCTCATCAATCTGCTGGAGGGCTACGGCAACGACAACCCCGGAGCGAAGTCGCAGGGTATGAAGCAGCTCATGGCCGGGGGTGGCGTCGTGGTGGTGGGGATGAAGCTGGTCCCCCTGCTGGCCAACCTGTTCAACTAAGGCCGGGGACAGTAAGCCATGCTGAACATCCTCGACACGATCCAGGAGTGGATCATGGGCATCCTCAAGGAGTGCATCATGGGCAATCTGAATGGGATGTTCGATCAGATCAACACCGAGGTCGGGGAGGTAGCGGCAAACGTGGGGACGACCCCGGCGGCATGGAACGCCGGGGTCTTTTCCATGATCCGCAATCTGAGCGATAACGTGGTGGTGCCCATCGCGGGCATGGTGCTCACCTTCGTGATGTGCTATGAGCTCATCAGCATGATTATCGACAGGAATAACCTTCACGATTTTGAGACCTTCGTCATCTATAAGTGGATCGTCAAGACCTTTGTGGCCGTCTATCTGGTGTCCCACACCTTTGACATCACCATGGCCATCTTCGAGATGGGCCAGTCGGTGGTCCAGCGCAGCGCGGGCATCATCACCGGCAGCACCAGCGTGGACTTCGCCACAGCGCTGGGGGACGTGTCCGCCCAGTTGGACGCCATGGGCATCGGGGAACTGTTCGGCCTGCTGGTGGAAACCATGCTGCTGAAAATCACCATGCCCATCCTGTCCCTGTGCGTCATGCTGGTGCTCATTGGCCGCATGATCGAAATTTATATCTACTGCTCCGTGGGGGCTATCCCCTTCGCCACCATGACCAACCGGGAATGGGGGCAGATGGGGCAAAACTATCTGCGTGGTCTTGTGGCCCTGGGGCTGCAAGGCTTTTTTATTATGATTTGTGTGGCAATTTACGCGGTGCTGGTGGGACAGATCGGGAGCGGGGCCAACCTTCACGCCGCCATCTGGCAGTGCGCAGGGTACACGGTACTGCTGTGCTTCTCCCTGTTCAAGACCGGTGCGGTAAGCAAGGCAATCCTTAATGCCCACTAAAAAACGATTGGAGGAGGAAAATGAACGAAAACATGACCCAGAACACCCAAGAACAGGCCCCCCTTCTGCCCAACATGAGCGCCAGGGTCTACCCCGTGAATGACCCCAAACAGGAGAAGGGCAGCGTCCTGGCAAATGCCAGCGTTGACCTCGGCGGTTGTTTCGCCGTCACCGGCATCAAGATCGTGGAGGGCAGGGACGGTCCGTTCGTCGCCATGCCCCAGCGGATGGGCAGGGACAAGAAATACCGCGATATCTGCTTCCCCACCACGGCGGCAATGCGCGAGGCAATCAATACCGTCGTTATGGACACCTACCGGGGCGAACTGGAACAGCAGGCCGTCCGCGCGGCCCAGGCGGTGAAACGGCTTTCCGGGCGGGGCGCGGAAAAGCCCTCTGTGCGTCAGGCTTTGCAGAACGCGGCCAGGGAAACTGCGGCGCGGCCCGCCCCGGATGTGTCCAGGGATATGGACCGGGGCGCGCGATGATATGCTGTCCCTGGTCCCTGTTTCCCTAAAGACCGCCAACGCCTTTGTCGCTGCCCATCACAGGCACCATAAACCCACTGGGGGTCATAAATTTTCCATCGGCTGTGAATGCGACGGCCAGTTGGTGGGGGTGGTAATCGCCGGACGGCCTGTGAGCCGTTACCTGGACGATGGCCGGACGCTGGAGGTGAACCGGCTGTGCACCACCGGGGAGAGGAACGCATGCAGTATGCTGTATTCTGCGTCGGCACGGGCGGCAAAGGCTATGGGCTACAAAAAAATCATCACCTATACCCTGGACACCGAGCCGGGGGTCAGCCTCCGGGCCTCTGGCTGGACGTGTATGGGGCTGGCAGGGGGAAAGCGCTGGACCGACGCCGTCCCGCTGTGGACCTCTGCCCGCCCCAAATGAAGCTGCGCTATGAAAAACAACTATGAGAAAGGGGTATGCAATGGATCATGAGCAGTTAAACCAGGCGCTGTACGACAAGATGGCGGCTGAACAGGAGCGGTACAAGCACGTTCTGTTGGGTATGCGCCCGGAGGAAGTGCTGAGCCACGCCTATGAGTACGCCATGCGCGAGGATATTTTGACGGAGATGGAAGCTCTGGACCTCCCTACAGACCAGACGGCGGTGCTGCTGGCTTCAGACTTCCCACTGGCGGACGTGTATCAGGAGTGGGGCAAAGTGGAGACTCACCACATGGAGGACATCCGGGATTTGATCGAGAATTGGGCGGACAGCGTGCTGGAAAGCCAGCGGGCGGACACCCGTGCCATCCCGCTCTATCAGGAGAATGCCGGATATGCGCGGGAGCATGGTGAGCTTGACACGTTCCGGGCCTCTCGAAAGGCCAACATCGCCTGCCGGGACGCAATTGAAGCGGCCATCCGGGGGGGCTTTGACGGGATGCGCCTTTCCCATGACGCCGCAAAGGGTGTGTTGGCGCAGTTCGGCCCGGAGCGCGTGACCCATGTGCTGGCGGCGACCCTTCGGGAGAAACAAGACGATACCCGGTTTTCCCGTGGCAACATGGCCTGGGCTGCATCTGTGCCCATGTTTGACACCGGCACCCGTCACTATGACTACATCATCAACAGCCATTCCGCTGTGCTGGACGGGTTTGTCGGGCTGGCCCGGAAGGAGATGGACGCAGCGCGGGAGCAGCCTGTGAAAAAGCCCTCCATCAAGGGGCAGTTGGCGGCAAAACCCGTCCCCGGCGAACGGTCCGCCAAATCCAAAGATAAGGATGTGCGGTGATGGATATGGAAAAATCCCGTCAGCAGTTGATAGGCCGTCTGACGGAAAATTACGCCGATTACCGCGCGGAGCTGCTGCTGAAGGACCGCCAGGAGCTGATCGACGGCGCGGACCGGATCGCCAAAACTGCGGAGGTATTTCAGTATTTCACGCAGCACCAGCCCACGGAACAGGAAGTTTCCTATTTCCTCAAGTTCCAAAATCCGCTGGAGGTTGCCGCCGACCACTGGGAGAACTGCGAGTTTGAGCTGGACGCCCTGGGCGCGGTGATGGCCGATACAGCGGACAAGGCGGCTGACCTGACCCTCTACCCGCTGTCGGCGGACGCCCCGACGCACAAGCCGGACGGCCTGCAAAAATTTGTGGATGTAGACCTGGAAACCATTCTCCCGCAGATTATGGCGCAGAAAACAGCGTTTCACCAAAAAGATCTGAGCTACGCGCTGGACGAGATGCGGGAGGGCTTTGCCAGAGAGGACCCCGCCAAGCGGAATTTCGTGGTGATTTTCCGGCAGAGCGGCGTGGACTGTCTGAATGAGCGGGATATGCTCATCGCCGGGACGCGGAGCTATAACATCTGCCAATATTACCACCGCCACACCAGGGAGCCGGTCCTGGCCTACTCGGTGGAGCTGACCGGGGACGGGCCGAACGGCTTGCGCGGCAATCTCTATCAGCAGGACCAGCACCAGATAGCTGTGTTCGCGGAGCGGGCCGCTTCCCCCTACACCGATGTGACGGTCGCATTTTACAGCGGGAAAACGGTCCGTGTGCCGGAAAAAGAGTACAATTACGAAACGATTCCCAACTTAAAATATCACTACGGCGATATTTTGGATGCCCGGAATGAGGCGGACGATGAAAGCGTGGTGCAGGGCGCGCTTCACCGGGAGCATGAGCGGCGGGAGCGGATGCCCAAGGGCCATATCGCCGTCCATGTGCAGGAGTTGGAAGAAGCCCGCATCCAGACGGAGGCGGACCGTCTCGCCGCCGCGCTGCAGAGCCTGACTGAACCGAACACGCCGGACAAGACCCATTTCATGGCGGAGGTATCCCCCTATTTCCTGCCGCTGGCCTCCCATGACAATATGCACCGGCTCTTTGAAAAGGTGCGGGATCAGGTGAAGCAGCCCATCTATATTGCCCCGGTGGAGGGCGCAAACGGCCAATATATTTTTATGCGGCGGGAGGAACGCGCTCAGGAGCAGCCGTCCAAGCCCTCGATCAAGGAGCAGTTGGCGGCAAAGCCCGCCCCTGGCGACCAGCCCGCCGCGAAATCAAAAAATCGGGAGGTGAGATAATGAGCGGCCAGCCGAACAACGAATTGTATCTGGTCAACGGCGGGGTGTATCTCCATCTCGTGGACAATGTGGAACAGTTCGATTACACGCTCTATGATAAAGAGACCATGCGCCAAATTTATTATGGACACTTGGATGTGAGCGCCGTCTGTGAACACTCCGCGCAAGGCATTTTTAACGCCGCCCGGTATGCCACGTTTGAGGACTACGGCATCAACGCGGTCACTGTGGAGAAAGTTCCTATGGATATGCTCCAAAAGCTGACGAATGCCCAGCTTGACCCGCCTCTGGACGAGTACCCCATGCCGGACCATAATTGTACCATGGCCAACGTTGCGTGTATGGGCTATTTGAAGGATGACCTGCTCCCAGTATCGGATGATATCGCCAAGGAGCTGTCCCGACAGGGTTTTGCAGTCTACGAGGTGGATGCCCATGGGGACGTAAAAGGCCCCGTGGATGTCAATTCGTCCTACCACAGTTTATTTGCCGTATCCCGAGCAGGCTGGGAGAACAGCCGTGCGTTTGGTGAGGCTGTGGCGGACCGGATGAACCATCAAACGGAGCGGGAATTGGCGTTCCGCTGTCAGACACGGGACTGCTATGCCATCTATCAGCTCAACCACCATGACCCCGACCTGAAATATATTCGGTACGAGTCGCTGGAAAGCCTGCAACAGCAAGGACAGCGGCCCCAGCGGGATAACTATGAACTGATCTACACCGCCCCACTCCCGGAGGGGACCGGGCTGAACACCCTTTGGACCAAGTTTAACACGGACCATCCGGCAGACTACCGGCACCCGAGTATGTCCGTCAGTGACGTGATCGCGGTGAAAAAGAACGGTATTGTAACGTGTTACTATGTGGATCAATTCAGTTTCGCCGTACTGAATGATTTTCTCGACCAGCGCCCGCGTCAGGCCGCTTTGAGCAAACCCTCTATTAAAGAGCAGTTGGCGGCAAAGCCTATTCCCGGCGATCAGCCCACCGCAAAAACGAAAAATCGGGAGGTGAGATAATTGCCCTTTGTCCCTGTCCCCAAAGACCTGACCCGTGTGAAGTCCAAGGTGGCGTTCAACCTGACAAAGCGCCAGCTTATCTGCTTCGGCGGCGGCGCTCTGGCGGGGATTCCCATCTACGTCCTCACCCGAGGCGTTCTCGGCAACGACACGGCGGTGGTGCTGATGATCGGCCTCATGCTGCCCTTCTTTCTTTTTGGTATCTATGAGAAGGACGGCCAGCCCCTGGAAAAGATTCTGGGCCACTTCATCCGGGCCCGGTTCCTGGTCCCCCGGACCCGGCCCTACCGCACCGAAAATATGTACGCCGCACTGGAGCGGCAGAATAAAAATGAAATGGAGGTAAAAGCGGTTGCGAACAAAGCAGCAAAAAACACAGGTAAAAAGCCCGCGTTCCGCAGAAAAGTGGCGCGGAAGCAGTGAGAGCGTCATCCGGCTCACCCCGGAGGCAAAGCTGTCCGGTCCGGACAAGCGGCGGCTGGTATCCGCTGTGAAGAAGGCTAAGCAGGACGGCAGGCTCCCCCAGACCGCCCAGCAGACCATCCCCTACCGAGAGATGCGCCGAGACGGGATCTGTGTGGTGACGGACCGCTACTACACCAAGCAGGTCCGTTTCTACGACATCAACTATCAGTTGGCCCAGAATGAGGACAAAAACCGGATCTTTGAGGACTACTGTGACTTCCTCAACTACTTCGACAGCTCCATCCACGTCCAGTTCTCCTTCCTCAACCAGCGGGCCGACCTGGAGGAGTGCCAGCGGTCCATCCAGATCCCGGAACAGATGGACGCCTACAACGGCATCCGGGAGGAATACTCGGATATGCTTCGGGACCAGCTCGCCAAGGGCAACAACGGGCTGACCAAGACCAAGTACATCACCTTCGGGGTGGAGGCGGACAACCTCAAAGCGGCCAAGCCCCGGCTGGAGCGTATCGAGGCGGACATTCTCGCCAATTTCAAGGTGCTGGGGGTCCGGGCCCATTCGCTGACCGGCTATGAGCGGCTGGCGGTGCTTCACCAGATGTTTCACCCCATGGGCGCTCAGAGGTTCCGCTTCGCCTGGGACGCCATCTGGAAAACGGGGCTGTCCAGTAAGGACTTCATCGCCCCAGACAGCTTCACCTTCCAGGATGGCCGGGTGTTCCAGATCGGCAGGACCTACGGCGCGGTGTCCTTCCTGCAAATTCTGGCCCCGGAGCTGACGGACAAAATGCTGAAGGAGTTCCTAGACCTGGAAAACAGCCAGGTGGTGACCCTGCACATCCAGTCCATCGACCAGAACGCCGCCATCAAAAACATCAAGCGGAAGCTCACCGACCTGGACCGCATGAAGATCGAGGAGCAGAAAAAGGCCGTCCGTGCCGGGTACGACATGGAGATCATCCCCAGCGACCTCGCCACCTACGGCACCGAGGCCAGGACGCTGCTGGAGGACCTGCAAAGCCGGAACGAGCGGATGTTCCTGGTGACGGTGCTGGTGCTCAATCTGGCGGATAGGCGGCAGCGGCTGAAAACCGACGTGTTCCAGGCGGCGGGGGTGGCTCAGAAGTACAACTGCGCCCTGCGGCGGCTGGACTGGCAGCAGGAGCAGGGCCTCATGTCCTCCCTCCCCCTGGGCTTAAACCAGATCGACATACAGCGGGGCTTGACCACTTCAAGCACCGCTATTTTTGTGCCCTTCACCACCCAGGAGCTGTTCATGGGCGGCGAGGCGCTGTATTACGGCCTCAACGCCCTGTCCAACAACCTTATCATGGCGGATCGCAAGCAGCTCAAGGCCCCCAACGGTCTGATCCTGGGCACCCCTGGCGGCGGCAAATCCTTCTCCGCCAAGCGGGAAATCGCAAATATCTTTCTCGTCACCCAGGACGATATCGCCATCATCGACCCGGAGGATGAGTATTCACCCCTGGTGCGGCGGCTGGGTGGGCAGGTCATCGACATCTCCCCCACGTCCAATCAGTACGTCAACCCCATGGACCTGAATTTGAACTACTCCGAGGACGACAACCCCCTGTCGCTGAAAAGCGACTTCATCCTCTCCCTCATGGAGCTGATCGTTGGGGGCAAGGCGGGGCTGGAACCCATTGAGAAAACGGTGATCGACCGCTGCGTCCATATGGTCTACCGGGACTATTTGCAGGACCCCCGGCCCGAGAAGATGCCCGTGCTGGGGGACCTTCATCAGCTTTTGTGCCAGCAGCCCGAGCCGGAGGCCCAGCGGCTGGCTACGGCGCTGGAGATCTACGTCACCGGCTCCCTCAACGTGTTCAACCACCGCACCAATGTGGAGATCAACAGCCGGATCGTGTGCTACATCATCAAAAACCTGGGCAAGCAGCTCAAAAAGATCGGGATGCAGGTGGTTCAGGATCAGGTTTGGGGCCGGGTCAGCGAAAACCGGGACGCCCACAAGTCCACCCGGCTCTATATTGATGAAATGCACCTTTTATTGCGGGATGAGCAGACGGCGGCGTACACAGTGGAGATTTGGAAGCGGTTCCGTAAATGGGGCGGTATTCCCACAGGAATTACGCAAAACGTCAAGGATTTGCTGTCCTCTGCCGAAATCGAGAATATTTTCGAGAACTCGGACTTCATCTATATGCTCAATCAAGCCGCTGGGGACCGCCAAATTCTGGCCAAGCAGCTCAATATCTCCCCCCGCCAGCTCAGCTATGTGACCAACAGTGGGCCGGGTGAGGGGCTTTTGTTTTTCGGGAACGTCATCATCCCTTTCGTGGACCACTTCCCCAAGGATACCGAGCTGTATCAACTACTCACCACCCGCCCGGAAGATCTGACGAAAGAGGGGTGATAAATGATGGACCCCTTACAGGGACAGGAGGCAGTCCAGCAGTTCATGAAGCTGCTGGTGGAGAATGGGCGGCGTGGGCAGGCAATGGACCTGTCACAGCTCATGTGGTACATGGACGGCATGAACCGGCAATTTGAGGCGGTTTTGGCGGAGCTGCAAGAGGTCAGGGAGCAGCTTGCCCAGGAAAAAAGGCCGTCCGTCCGGGAACACATGGAAAACGCGGCGTCTGCGCTTGAGGAGAAGGCACTGGCCGTTCGGGAGAAGCTGACCGGCCTGTGGGAGAGGATCACCCAATGCGCCGCCGACGCCGTGCGCAATTTCAAGGAGATGGGCGTGTCCGCATTGGACGGGGCGGTGTCGGCGCTGGGTGTGAAAAAGGCGCTGGAGGCCGTCCAGGACGGTATCAGCGGTCTGGTGGCGGACACCCGGAAAAGCATTGAAAAGGTTGAGGATATGGGGCACGATCTGCGCAGCGCGGGGGGCCATCTGAAAAATGTCGGACGGACCCTGCTGGGCAAGGAAGCCCAGGTTGTGGACGGTGGACAGGAGGGGCGGTTGCAGTCTGTGGTGCTGGCCCCCATGCGCGCCACCCAGCGGCTGTTGTCCGGTATGAACAACGCCACCCTCGCAGCCATCGGCAGTACGGAGCACCTGGAGCAGCGGGCGGCGGAGGTTCGCGCCGCCAAAGCGGAGCGGACGGCGGAAAAGCCGGGGAAGCGTCTGACGAAAAGGCTCTCCATTCGCCAAGACCTGGAGGCCAAAAAGCTGGAAGCTGCCGCCCGCGCCGCCGTGCCGGATCGGGAACGTAAGCCCCCGGAGGCGGCGCGATGAGCCGGAACCGCTATCGGGCCAAGTCCAAGCGGGTCCAGAAGCTGGGCCGGGACGGGCTGGTGGAACAGGACAAGGCCACCGGCGAGGAGCGCCGGGTCAGCCAGCGTACAGCGGATGTGTCCTTTGGGCTGGACCATACCCCGGATCAGGGGGTGGCACGGCCTGCCCCGGCCAAGGGGAAGAAGCGACGCCAGCCTCCACCGTCCCCGGTAGACCGTCCCGGTGGCGAGGTTGAGGCGTCCACCGGCCTGCGGGGGGCGGACGATGTTCCGGCGCAGGCCCCGCCCCTGGTGGAGGACAGCGGCCAGCCTCGGAAACAGCGGCAGCGGCGGCAGGGGCAAAAGCTCCGGCAGAATATGGCCGCTTCCACTGTCCGGGACCAGTCGGGGGAAGGATATGAGGCTGACGCCGCCCCTGACCTGACCCCGGAGCCGGATCGGGGCCATCTTCATTTTGAGGATGAACCCGCCCCGGATGCAGGGGCAACGGAGAATGGCTTGTCGCCGTCTCCATCCGCTGGCCTGGATCAGAAACAGAGGCAGCGGAAACAGGCGGAGCGGTTTCGTCGTAGTACTGCGCCGCCGGTTCAGACTGACGCACAGAGCGGCGGGCGGCTGAACTTTGAGGAGGAGCAACCCACTTCTGGCACCGTCCCGCCCGCTGGACCGGATCGTCCCCGTCTGCATTTTGAGAACGAGGAGGCCAGTACCCCGGACATGGACGGCGAACCCGCCGCCCCGTCTCCTTCCCGCCGCCAACAACGGCGGTATGAGCGGGCGGAGCGGCGGGTGGAACAGTCCGGACGGCGGTTGGAGCGGGCACAGGCCCAGCTTCCCACAAAACGCCGCGCCCATTTGGAGCAGGAGTATGATGCCAACACCGGGAAGACCCGCCGCCGTCTGCGGTTCGAGGAGGAGGTTCAGCCCGAGCAGGCAGCTCCATCTCTCCCCGCCCAGGCGGGGCACACGTTGAAAACGGCGGCGGTGATGAAAATTCACGGCAAATTCCGGGAAGTGGAGCACCAGAATGTGGCGGTGGAGGCGGCGCATAAGGGCGAATTTGCCGCAGAGCGGGCCACAGGCCGGTTCCTGCGTTGGAACAAGCGCCGCCTGCGCTCCAAACCCTTCCGGGCGGCGCGTCGGGCGGAACGCCGACTGGCCCAGGACCGGGCGGAGCTGGCGTGGCAGAACGCCATCCGGGACCACCCCGAGCTGCGGCGGCAAAACGCCCTTTCCCGGTGGATGCAGAAGCGGAAACTCAGGCGCAAGTACGCCCAGGTCGCGCGGGAGGCCCAGCGAACCGCCCAGCACACCCAGCAGACGGCCACCGCCGTGGGGAAGATCGCCCGCGCAGTGCAGCGGTACGCGGCGGCGCACAAGAGCGCCCTGCTGATCGTGGCAATGCTGGCGCTAGTGATTGCCTTTTTTTCGTCGGGGCTGGCCTCCTGCACCGCCATGCTGTCCGGGGGGCAAGCCTCCTTCCTGTCCGCTACCTGTCTGGCGAATGAGCAGGATATCTGCAATTCTGAACTGTATTTTACAGAATTGGAAACGAATTTGCAACTGGATATCAGCGGCACCGAAACCGCCCATCCCGGCTATGACGAATACCGCTGCAGCGTGGGCGAGATCAGCCACAATCCCTATGAGCTGATGGCCTACCTCGCCACCCTGTACGACCCCTTCACCTTTGAGCAGGTGCGCCCGGAAATCGAACGCCTTTTTGCTGAGAAATACCAGCTCGCCCGGACGCCCATCACCGAAACCAAATACGATGAGAACGGTAATCCCTATCAATGGAAGGTGCTGAAAACCACCCTCACCGTGCGCCGGTGGGCGGACCTGATGGCTGAAACCCTCACCCCAGGAGAGCAGACGGACCGCTATGGCGCTTATATGCAGACCTACGGCAACCGTCAGGCGTTTTCCAACCCCTTTGACTTCCCCTGGCTGGGCCATGTGTCCAGTCCCTACGGCTGGCGGGTCCACCCCATCAGCGGGGAAAAGAACCTGCACCGGGGCGTGGATATCGCCGCCGCCCAGGGCACCGACATCCATGCCGTCCAGGACGGGCGGGTGGTGTCGGCGGGGAACGCTGGCGGCTGCGGCCTGTGCGTGGTGATCGAGGACGAAAAAGGCTATCAGTCCCGGTACGCCCACTGTGCCAGCCTCTCCGTCAACGCGGGGCAGGAAGTGAAGCGGGGGGACGTGATCGCCACGGTGGGCAGCACCGGGGACAGCACCGGCCCCCACCTCCATCTGGAGGTCATGCTGAACGGCGAATACCTGAATCCCTATTATTTTGTGGACACGGGCGGTTATACCAGCGCCCTCCCCGGCACACCGGGCGGGCCGGAAATCCCGGACAATCCCGGCGCGGCAATGGGGAGCGACCGCTTCCAGGCCATGCTGGCCGTGGCAGAGCAGTATCTCGGTTTCCCCTATGTCTGGGGCGGCGCCACCCCCGCCACCTCCTTCGACTGCTCCGGCTATGTGTCCTGGGTCATCAACCACAGCGGCTGGAGCTACGGACGGCTTGGGGTGATGGGCCTGGAGGATATCTGCACCCCGGTGTCCGCCGCTGACGCCCAGCCCGGTGACTTGATCTTCTTCATCGGCACCTACGACGCGCCCTATCCCAACCGGCCCACCCATGTGGGCATCTATGTGGGCGGCGGGCGGATGATCCACTGCGGCGACCCCATTTCCTATGCCAGCATCAACACACCCTATTGGCAGTCTCATTTTTATTCTTTTGGGCGTTTACTCGCGCCCTGACATGATTGGAGGAATGTCATGAAAATTGGTTTATACGATGTGGACGGCCACAACTGGCCAAACCTGTGCCTGATGAAGCTGTCCGCCCACTACAAAGCCCAGGGGGACGATGTGGAGATGTGGTCCCCCGAGGGCAATTACGATCTGGTCTACAAGAGCCGGGTGTTCACCGACAGCTATTCCAAGGACACCCAGGTGATCGTCAATGCCGCCCATGTCATTTGCGGCGGCACGGGCTACGGCCCCGGCCCCGACCTGCCGGACGCGGTGGAGCACGCCCGTCCGGACTACAGCTTATATCCGCAGTTTCAAGGCACCGCCTACGGCTTTCTGACCCGTGGCTGCCCCAGAAACTGCGGATTTTGTATTGTTTCCGGCAAGGAAGGGCGGCGGAGCCGTCAGGTGGCCGACCTGTCCGAGTTCTGGGACGGCCAGCGGGAGATCAAGCTGCTGGATCCCAACCTCCTGGCCTGCCCGGACCATGAAAAGCTGATTTTGCAGTTGGCGGACAGCCGTGCGTGGGTGGACTTCACCCAAGGGCTGGATATCCGGCTCATCACGCCGGACAACGCTGCTCTGCTGAACCGGGTACGGGCCAAGATAATTCATTTCGCCTGGGACGACCCCAACACGGACCTGACCCCCTATTTCCACCGCTTCCTGGAGCTTACCAATATCCACGACTTCCGGCGGCTGCGGGTGTATGTGCTGGTCAACTACAACAGCACCCACGAACAGGACCTGTACCGGGTGGACACCCTGCGCACCATGGGCTTCGACCCCTATGTGATGGTCTATGACCGGCCCAGCGCCCCCCTCGTCACTCTCCAGCTCCAGCGGTGGGTGAACAACAAGCGGATATTCCGGGTGGTGCCCAGCTTTGCGGACTATGTGCCCAACAAGCGGGGAGGCGCGGCCCATGCGTGACGTATTTGAGGTCAAACGGGAGCGGATCAGGGCCGATCTTGCCAACGCCCGGGAGAAAGCCAGCCAGTGGCAGGCCCGCGCCCGCGATTTTGAGCGGCAGCTCACTGAGCTGGAGAACACGGAGATTTTGAGGATGGTCCACGATGTGGCGTCCTCCCCGGAGGAGCTGCGGGGCCTGCTGGACCTGATCCGGGCGGCGCAGGAACCGCCACAGAAAAATTTGACTGACCCAAAGGAGGTCTGAAACAATTTGAAGTGTAAATTTCAGCGTATTTTTTGCTCCCTGCTGTGTCTGGTGATGGCACTATCCCTGACGGGCACCGCCCTGGCTTATGACGGCAGCGAGGGCGAACAGGCCATTGCCATCCGCATCACCCCGCCCAGCGGCTGGGCCGAACAGCGGGCGGAGGTGGAGGTCCGGCTCACCGACAACGCCGGGACCGGCTTTCAGCGTGCCCAGGTCCAGACGGGCGGCGGGGCTTGGCGGGACATCACCGGGGAGCTGGAACAGACGGAGAACCGCTGGTACACGGTGGTGGAGATCACGGAGAACTGCACCGTCTACGTCCGGGTGACGGGCAGGGATGGGACGATCTACGAGAAATCCCAGTATGTTCGGTGCTTTGACACGTCCAACGACCATCGTGCCCCAGCACCTTCCACACCCGGCGGAACCGATGCCACAGCTTCTCCCAACCCAGCGCCCCAGCCTTCGGCGGGGCTCACCACCCCGCCTGGAGGCCAGGGCACGGTGATCGACAATGTTTCCGGCACCGCCACCGAGAGCGGACGGGAGTTCTTCACCATCGCCACCCCGGATGAGAACGTGTTTTATCTGGTTATCGACCGCCAGCGGAACAGCGAGAACGTGTACTTTCTCAACGCCGTTACGGAGTCCGACCTGATGGCGCTGGCGGAGAAGGACCCGGAGGGGCCGTCCCAGTCCGCCGTGCCCGACCCCGCCCCGGTGTGCGCCTGTACCCAGAAATGCGTCCCCGGTGCGGTGAACGCCGCCTGTCCTGTCTGCGTCCTGTCCTGGCAGGGCTGTGCCGCCACAGCGGAGGCCCCCAGTCAGACAGACCCGGAGCCGGAGAAGCCCCAGGACAGCGGCGGGACCGGGACAGTCATCATCGTGCTGCTGGCGGCGCTGGCAGTGGGGGCCGCTGGCTGGTACATCAAGATCTACAAGCCCAAGCACGATCTGGCCGACGCGGAGGACCTGGATGAGCTGACGGGGGGCGAGGAGGAGCCCACCGTCAATGAGGATGATCTGCCCGCTCCCCTCGCCTATGAGGAACCCGCGCCCCGTTCTTATGAAGACGAGCCCTATGAGCCGGACGCCCCCGAGGACTATGGCGGTGACGGCGACGTATGACACGCTTCACCGACAGCCCCTATGAGGTGTTCATGACCCAGGTGCCCACCGGGAGAAGGGGCGCGCCGCCCCCCTCCCGGCCTCCCGGCCACCCCTGCGCGGGGTGCCCCTATGATAAGGGCGCGCCATGTATCGGGGTATGCCTTCGGAAGCTGGTGAGAAAGCGCTGATGGCACCGCTTCAGTAGCCCGTATGAAGCAGGATATCGCCCATCAAAAGGGGTCGTTTCGTCAGCCGGGGAAAACAAACGGCCCGCTGAAACCGGGCGGGGACGGGAAAACCCGGAACAAACGGAGCGTGTGGAGCCTGTGTCCGGCGTATTTCAAAGGCGCTCACTGTGCCGTATTCCCGGAAAAGCTGGTTGAGCCGTGCATACTGGCCGGGTGTCCAGCGGGCGGGATGGTGCTGGACCCCTTTGCGGGGAGCGGCACCACCGGCGCTGTCGCCAAACGCCTCGGGCGCAGCTTCACCGGAGTTGAAATCAACCCCGCATACTGCAAGATCGCCGCTGATCGTATTGCGGCAAGTTAAGGAAGGACGTGATACTTATACAATTAGTAATCACCGAAAAGCCCTCCGTGGCCCGAGCCATCGCCCAGGTGCTGGGGGCCTCGGACAAGCGGGACGGCTATTTTGAGGGGAATGGCTGGCTGGTGGGCTGGTGCGTCGGCCATCTGGTGGAGCTGGCCCCTGCCGACGCCTACGACCCCAGGTATTCCAAGTGGACCTACGCCGACCTGCCCATCGTCCCCGGCGAATGGCAGTACCGGGTGCTGCCGGACACCAGGAAGCAGTACAACATTCTGGCCGGATTGATGAACGATCACCGGGTTGACACGGTGGTATGCGCCACCGACGCGGGCCGGGAGGGGGAGCTGATCTTCCGACTGGTCTACGACCTGTGCGGCTGTACCAAGCCGGTGAAGCGGCTGTGGATCTCCTCCATGGAGGAGCCCGCCATCCGCAAGGGGTTTGAAAACCTGCTGGACAGCGCCAATTACGACAACCTCTATGCCGCCGCCCTGTGCCGCGCCAAGGCGGATTGGCTGGTGGGCATTAACGGCACCCGGCTGTTTTCCACGCTTTACAAGGGACAGACGCTGAACGTGGGCCGGGTGCTCACCCCAACGCTGGCCCTGTTGATGGAGCGGGAAGCGGCAATCAATAATTTCAAGAAGGAGAAGTTCTACACCGTGGAGCTGAAGCTGGCGGGGCTGACGGCGGTCAGCGGGCGCGTCAAGTCCAAGACGGAGGCGGAAAAGCTGCGCAAAGCCTGCCTGGGCACGTCCGCCACGGTGAGGCTGCTGGAACGGAAGGAGCGGGCGGAGCAGCCCCCGGCCCTCTATGACCTGACCACCCTTCAGCGGGAGGCCAACCGGCTGTTCGGCTACACCGCCCAGGAATCCCTTGATTACCTCCAGTCCCTGTATGAAAAGCGGCTGGCTACCTACCCCCGGACGGACAGCCGGTATCTGACGGAGGACATGGCGGCGGGTTTGCCCGCATTGTGCCGGACCGTGGCGGGGGCACTGCCCTTTCTGGAGGACCTGCCCCTGCCGGTGAACGCCGACCAGGTGACGGACAGCTCCAAAGTGACCGACCACCACGCTGTCATCCCCACGGCGGAGATTGCCGGGGCTGATCTGGTCGCCCTGCCCACCGGTGAACGGAACGTCCTCACCATGCTCGCCGCCCGCCTGCTGTGCGCCGTGGGCGAACCCCATATCTACGCTGAAACCGCTGTCACGCTGGAATGTGGCGGCGGTTCTTTTACGGCCAAGGGGCGGACGGAGGCTGCAATGGGCTGGAAGGAAGCGGAGCGGGCCTGTCTCGCTTCGCTGAAAAAGGCCCCGAAAGGTGCGCCGCCCGCCGCCCTGCCGGAGTTGACCGAGGGCCAGACGCTGGAGGGCGGCGACGCGGTGCTGAAATCAGGCACAACCTCGCCCCCGATGCGGTTCAGCGAGGACACTCTGCTCTTGGCCATGGAGCGGGCCAGCGCGGAGGACTTTGCCAAGCTGGAGGACGTGGAACGCAAAGGGCTGGGAACTCCCGCCACACGCGCCGCCATTATCGAAAAGCTGGTGCGTTTCGGCTATGCGGCGCGGGAGGGCAGGCATCTGGTCCCCACGGAAAAGGGGCTGGCCCTGGCCTGGGCCATGCCGGACCAGTTCAAATCCGCCAAGCTGACGGCGGAGTGGGAGGAACGGCTGGGGGCTGTGGAGCGGGGTGAACTGGCCCCGGAGGAGTTCATGGCCGGGATCGTGGAGATGCTGCGGGGGCTGGTGCGGGGCTACGCCAACGTGTCCGTGGCCTCGTCCGCTCTGTCCCGTTCCGGGCGGACCGTGGTGGGCAAGTGCCCCCGGTGCGGCAAGGATGTGGTAGAGGGAAAAAAGAGCTTTTTCTGCGAAGGCTACTACGACACGCCGCCCTGCGGCTTTGCCCTGTGGAAAAACAACCGCTTTTTCGCCAGCAAGCGCAAGGAGCTGACCCGGAAGATCGCCGCCGCCCTCCTGCGCGACGGTCGGGCCCATGTGACCAACCTGTTCTCCGAGCGCAAGGGCGTTTTCTATGACGCCACGGTGGTGATGGCGGACGACGGCGGGAAATATGTGCGCTTTGAGCTGGAATTTGACAAGAGGAAGGGAGCGAAATGAAGATGGAAAAAACCAAAAAATTTGATCAATGCCTGAAAAACCTGCTCACCGTCAGCGGAATGGGCCGGGATGAGCTGGCCCGCGCGGCGGGTGTGTCCGTGCCGGTGGTGAACCGCTGGCTCAACGGGGCCAGCGCCCCAGACGTGTATCAGTTCCGGGCCATCGCCAACTACTTCGGGATGCCCTATGGATGGTTCCTGGATGGGGACGATGATTTCCCCGGCGCGGAGGAAGTGTCCGAGAAGCTGGGCCTGTCCCCGGATACGGTGGAAGCCCTGCGGGAGCTGGCCGGTTCTGGGCAAGAGGGGGTGCTGGCGGCGGTGGACGACGCCGTCCACGCCGTCATTGGAGCTGCCTGCGCCGCATATGGCGAGGTGCTGCCTCTTGCAGAGCAGTTCTCCCACATTGCGGAGGAAGCCCTTGCTTTGTATGGGGAGAGTCAGTGATGGATTGGGATGCGGCACAGAAGCGGGAAGCGGAATTCCTTTCCCGCGAGGGCGACGCGGCGGCAGTCTACCGCTTTGACGAGGAAGTGATGACGGATCGTTCTGTGCCTTTGGAGTGGGCGCGTCTTGTAGGGAAAAGTCCTATGGTCAGCGGGTATAACTTGATCGCAGCCGGTCCGATTATGCGGGGTGCGAAAGCCTCCGACATACTGGATGAATACCGGGCCAACGGTTTTGTAGAATACGGTGATATTGTCGCCTTCAAGCAGGGTGGCGTGTTAGAGTGCTGGTATATAGCGCCGATGTTCTATCACCTGTTACCCGGTCTGTTGGAAAATCATTTGAAGTCCGCAGAACTGAGTACAGAGCAGAATGCCAACCAGATCGACGGCATCATCAACAACACCGCGCCCAAATTCAATGAGCTGGCAACCGAGGACGAAGCCCTTTTCCTGGTGGGCGGCACCACCTACCTCCATGTCCAGACCAGCGACAGCGACCGCGACTATACCCATGACGACTGCTACGCCACCTATGACTACACCCTCTATGACAGGGAAACCATGCGGCAGTTGGACGGCGGACGGATGGAGATCGTTTCGGATATTCGGGACGATCCCCATCAGGTCCATTTGCTGGCCGCGCGGAATATTTTGGAGTGCAGGACGGACCTGGGTGGCGCTCCCCTGGAGCCTGTGTCCATAGACCTGCTGGAGACCTTACAGGACGCCGCCATGCGGGAGATGGAGGCGCGCGTTGCCGCCATCAAAGCATCCAAGCCCTCCCTGCGGGGCAGTCTGAAGCAGTGCCAGCAGGAGGTGGCGGACCGTGCCCAAGGCAGCGGCTCCCCCGGCAGGCACGGCCCCGAGAAAGGGCGGTGACGATATGAAGCTGTCCAAAATCGAGCAGGAAACCATCATCAATTTCAACGAGGCCGAGCCCACCGCCAGTGTCTACACCCACAATGTGGCGCTGAAAAACCAGCTTTTGGCTCTGTGCCGGACCCATCCGGAACAAGTGCGCCAGACCGCCGCCAACCGCTGGGGCGGGCTGAGCTTTGAGCTGCCCAAGAAGTGGCTGAAGGTGTCGCCGCCCCGCATCCTCTCCCCTGCGCAGAGGGCGGTGCTGGACAGGATGAACCAGAAGCAGCGCGGAAATTAATCGGCTAAGTTTACAACAGAACCCGGCATCATCCACAGAGGATCAATGCCGGGTTCTGCTATCATGCGAAAAAAGTAACGCCCTGCCTTTCGGCAGGGCGTTATAAACATTTTAATCCCGAACATTTGTAAGCCGCCTATCGGGAAGCGAACACTATTTTAAGGGAAGTTAATCCCTGTTACATATTATACGCATGAGCTTGGCGTATGTCAATAGCTAACCACACGTTTTGAAGATACTTGACAAATTCACCCCAGCAGATCGCCGCACATTTCATCCGCTGGACGTTATCCGTTGGCATGACACGGAGGCGATCGTCCCTCCGTGCCCTTTTATTCTGTAATGAAGGAGGATTTCATGGCAAACAAACTGCAATATGTATCTGAACTGGCAGACCAGACCGCCCATAAGGTGACGAACAGCACAGCCGAATGGAAGCGGTATTTATCCGCCAGCAGCCGTCTATTCAAATATCCCTTTGACGAACAGCTCCTGATCTACGCCCAGCGGCCCGACGCCACCGCCTGCGCCAGCATGGAGTTGTGGAACAATACCATGCGGCGCTGGGTGAAGCCCCGTTCCAAGGGCATCGCCCTCATCCGCAAGGACAGGCGGGGCAGGCCCACCCTGGAATACGTCTTTGACGTGTCGGACACCCGCCCGGTGAAGGGGGCCAAAACGCCCTACCTGTGGGAGATGGGCGAGGAACACCACGCCGCCGTACTGGAGGCGCTGGAGCGGCGGTACGGCCCCGCCGAGGACGGGGACATTGGCGAACAGCTTATGGAGCTGGCGGCGCGGGCGGTGAACGAGGTCTACCGGGACAGCCTCACCGATCTGGCCTATGACGTGCAAAACAGTCTGCTGGAGGAGCTGGACGAACTCAATCTGGAGGTGCGCTTCCGTGATGTGCTCACCGCCAGCGTCCAATACGCCGTCCTCACCCGCTGCGGCCTGGACCCCGCCGAGTTCATGGAGGACGGCGATCTGGCGGGGATCACCGAGTTTTCCACACCCGCCGTCCTCCACCACTTGGGCCGCGCCGCCAGCGCGGTGTCCAGGGAACTGCTCAATGAGATCGGCAGGGCGGTCAAGACCTGGGACCGGGAGCAGGCGAAAGAAAATAAGAAAAATATGGAAAACCCCCTTGCAATTTCGCGGGAAACCGGGTATACTGAGGATGCAAGAGAATTTAGCGCTGTAAAGCACGAAAGCATCGAAAGGAGCGGTCAAGATGAAGGAGCTGGCATACAAGCAGGCGGGCGATTACCTGATCCCGGACCTGATGATGGACGGAGCGGACGAGTTGGAGGAGATGCCCCTGGGCAAGTATGGGATGCTGCGGCAGACCTTCCTGATGGACCATCATCCAGGGACGTACACGTCCATGCTGCTGACCGGGCGGCTGGGTCCCCACCTGCGGGAGATCGACACTCAGGCGCGGGAGCAGGTGGACAGGATGGTGGCCGACCTGAAGAAGCAGAACGGCGTGGACGAGGCGATGAAGGCCCGCGATCAGATGGGTTGGGTACAGGCGGTGAACAGCTTCACGCAGCAGGTGGAGGAGATCGTTCTGACAGAAATCGTCTACAGGTAAATCAAGATGAGCAACAAACGGCGGGCGAACGGCCCGCCGTTTCCATGTCTGCGGACGATGTGAAAGCGCAGACGAAAGGCCCCGACCTCTCCCAATTCCATTTGTTCCCCCCGGTGGAGGAGCAGGTGGAGCACATCGCCCAGGCCCAGACCGAGGAACGGCGGATAGTTCAGCAGCAGACCGTCATCCCTGCTGAGCCGGTGCCGGACGCGGTGGTTGGCCGCGCCCTCACCTGCGGCGGCAACGGCCAGCACAGTATTGAGCGCATTGTGGCGTTTTTCCAGAAAGCTCCCCTGGGTTCCGCCGCCGCGTCTTTCATGAAAAACGAGTTTGGCGAGGGCGGCAAGGGTGTTTCTATCAATGGGCAGGACTACGCTCTGTGGTTCAATGAGGAGGGCTTCCGCATCGCGCCGGGGCGGTCCGCTTTCGGCCCCGGAAGCACGTTAGTCACCTGGGTGAACGCCGCTGCTATGGTGTCCAAGCTCCTGCGGGGTGGGCAGTTTGCCGCCCAGGAGAAAATCGACGGGGCGGCGGACAACGAGTACCGGGAACTGGCGGAGAAGCTGTGGTATCTCCGGCAAAATTTCAGCGACCGGGGCAAGTCGTGGAATTTGCTTCCCACGATTTCACAGCATTTTTTGGGGAAAGGCTTCCCGGATGATACCAAGGAGATCGCCGAGCTGCTGAAAAATCCCGTTTCCAGAGAGGCTATTGAACAGGAATTGGCAGAGTTCGTAAATAAATATGAATACAACTCTGATTTTTTGCGCTTTAGGCCAACCAATGACCCCCAAAATTTACTGGCCGATGTGGTAAACCTGTTCACACCCCGCGAGGAGTTTCGCGCGGTAGAGGGCTTTGCCCCGGCTCGGCCCAGCTTTATCACCGAGGACGAGATCGACCAACTGCTTTTGCGTGGCGGCAGTTATGAGGACAGCAAATTCGGCATTTATTCTTACTTTGTGCAGGGCCATAACGCCCAGGAGTGCGCCAAGTTTTTGCGGGAGGCGTATGGCGAGGGCGGGTTCGGCCACATCGGATACAATGAATCTCACGGCAGCAAGGGGATCAAATTCACCCGCGAGGATGAAATCTCCGGGTTCAAGGGCTACGATACTATTACGCTGAACTGGAACCAGGCGCAGAAGCGCGTCCGGGCGCTGATTGACAGCGGAAAATATCTCAGTGTACTGCAAGAATCCAACCTTTCCTACTATGAAAAAAGCCAGCTCGCCCGGAGGATCTATTGGTTCTATCAAGCTGATCCCAACCGGACAGCGCACGTTGACCCCGACATGGACGCGGCGGTTCGGACGATCCTGGATGTACTGAATGCGGACGGCCCCGAAAAAATGTCCGGGCTGCTTCATGAGATGACCAACATCCTGGCGGCTGTGTCCCCGGACAGTGAAGCCTACCAGCGCATGATCCCTGTTCTGCGGGACGTGGAGGCGTTCCGGCGGGGCGAATACTCCCTGTTCACGCCGCTGTCCGAGTCGGCGTTGGAGGCCGAACGACAAGCGAAGCAGGCGGCGAAGGAGGCCCGGAAGGCCGAACAGGAGGCACAAAAGGCTGAACAGACGCGCCGCATCCAAGCCCAGAGGGATATCCCGGAGGAGCTGGAGGGCAAGCTGGCCGCTGCCGCCCGCGCCCTGGGAAAGAAGATGCAGCCCCAGGTGACAGAAGCTGACGATGGGCAGATGTCCTTCGACCTGTTCTCCATGTCCGCCCCGGCACAGGAGAAACCGCCCGCCGCCGAACTCGCCGCGCCCCAGGCAGAGGAGGAGAGCTCTCGCGCCCCCTGGTGGGATGAGCTGAATGAGATCAGGCAGGCCCACCCGGACAGCCTCATCCTGTATCAGATGGGAGATTTCTTTGAGCTGTACGGCGAGGACGCCAAGACCGCCGCCGCCCTGCTGGGCCTGACACTCTTTACCCGGCCCATCGGCGGCGTGGGACGCGTGAATATGTGCGGCTTCCCCACCCATGCGCTGGATGAATCTGTGGAAAAACTGCGGGCCAACCATGACGTGACTGTTGTCCCCACTGACAGACAGCCCCACACCATGCGCACCTTTCCTGACGGGGCCGATGATGTCAAGGTTACCGTCACCGTCCCCAACTACAAAGCAACGGTGACTGCGGAGGAGGCCCCTCTACTGGAGCGGCTTATGGCCGACGCGGGGATCATCGCCGCCCGCTTTGTCCATGACAACGGAGATGTCACATTCAGCTTTTCGGCGTCTGACCGGGACGCTGTGGAAAACCTGATCGCAAAATTGAGGACGGAACTGGCCAAAGCGGTTTCGGCCACATATGCCGCGCCCGCCCCGAAAAAGCCCGGACGGTCCAGGCCGGAGCTGAATTACCGCGCTTTGGCGAAGCTGTTCCCCGAGGTGGTCAGCGGCGAGTACCGCTATCTGCACCTGGAGGCCGGGGAGAGCATGATGCCCCTGCATCTGGAGTGGACCGGCGCGGACGAGCTTTCGATCAGTCACACCTATATCCACAACGGCGATTTGATGCGCGACCCGGAGATGACCTTCCGGGTGGACCGGGACAAGGGGACGCTGGAACCGCTCACCTTCCAACAGGACGGTTCTATTCAAGTCTATCAGCAGGTCTATCCCGAACCCGGCAGGTGGGTCCCCAAGCTGCGGAGCGATTTGAACCACTTCGCCCAGGGCTGGTTCAGTAACATTGCCCAGCAGAGATACCGCAAGCGGGAGGCTGTTGTGGTGCGGGACGGCGAGGATGTACGCCTGACCTTTGACCAGGACGGCAAGGCGGTGGAACCTGCTGCGGCACCAGCAGAAAATAGTGCTTTAGGCGATAATCCTACCGTCAGGCAGATCTATGAGCACTATGCGCCCATGGTTAAAAATCTGGTGCTGGAGGATGGGATATATCGGAACGCTTGCGCCAACTCTGACCGGGACCTCGCCCGCTTGGAGGGTAACGAGGCGATCAAGCGGGCGGTGCTGGCGATCAATGATACGCTGCTGCTGAAGCAGTATTATGACAATTCCGCTTTCCATGACCGTATCCATCAGGAGATCATCAGCGAAACCTATACCGTGCTGTCCCAGCCCCAGCCGGAACAAGCCGCAGAGAGCGGCGATCAGTCTTACGGACCTGAGTTCATGTACCGCCGCCTGAGTGTTTTGAAGTCGGACTGCGAATATTTTTTAGGCGCTGGCGGTCGAAATGAGAAGCATTTGTTAGAGGGCGGCAGCGTTGAAAAGCAGATCGCCAAGATGCGTGAATTATATGACACCGTTCCCGAAAAACCGGAATGGCTGACGGCGGAGGACATTGACCGCTACGAACAGCGCATGACTGCCCCGGAGCAGGGCATAGCGTGGGCGGTCAGCCCCGTCACGCTTTACCGGGAGCTGCTGGAAATGACGGACCGGGAGATCAACCGAGGCGGCTGGGTTTATGAGCAGCTTCGGAACCGCATCAATACCTATGACAGCGCAAAAGAGGCCCTTGACAGTGAATTGTATGCCTATGTGAAGCACGTTGCCACCGGCTATCCCGACATGATGGCGGCGTATCACACTCTGCCCAAGTTCCGGGAATGGCTGATCGAGGACCTGATGGAGCGCAACTATCAGGATGTTTCTCTTGACCAGCGGGACGCACCTGACCGGCATTCCAAGGACGCGGATGTCCCGGAGTGGGCGAAGGGCGCGCCGCCTACGCCAAAACCGCAGTATGTAAGATGGTCAGTCAAAGGGCCTATAGAACGGCAGAATCCCGCCCCGGCTGTTTCCGCTGCGGGCCATTCGGAACCGGAGCAGGACGGGGCCGATACCCCAGTCCCCCCGGAGCGGGAGGCAATCCCCGGCCCCACCGGGGCGGGTGCGCCGGAACAGCCGGAAAACGACGACACCATCCCTGTGGAGCCCGACTTTGCGCCTATGGCGGAACAATACTGGGATCTGAGAGCCCAGCACCCGGACAAGCTGGTGGGTGTCCAGGTGGGGGAGTTCATGATGTTCTACGGCAAGGACGCGGAGGAGGCTTCCGCCGCGCTGGGGACCAAAGCGCCGGTGCTGGATATTCCCGGCCTGGGCCAGACCCCCGCCACCGGGAGCCGGGACGCATGGCAGGCGGTTCTTAAAAAGCTGCTGGAACATGGGCACAGCGTGGTGCTGGCCCGCCCCGACCCGGAGCGCGGCCCGGACGCGTCCTATGAGGTTATCCAGGAAAGCAGCGCCGCCGACTATATCCCCATCGGCATGGAGCTGATGATGGACGGGCGGCGCATGAAAATCGAAAGCGTGGACTATGCCAACAACGAGGTCAAGCTGCTGGACTTGGATTTGAAGGGCTGGTTTCCCGTTTTCCGTTCAGCGCCCGTCCCCTATGTGCGGGAATCTGTGGAGGACGCGCTTACCAGTGAGGAGTACATCGCCGCTGAGATGGCCCACCGGCTCAGTCAGGAGGAAGCGGCGGAGCAGGCCACTGCCGCCAGCGCCCCCGACCATGACAAGGCAGATGGGCCCGTACAGCCTCCCGAGCCCGAGCCGGAACAGGTGGAAATCGACGGCGGGCAGATCGCACCGCCCGAACCGCCAGCGCCCCGGCCCGCTCAGGAGCGGCACAATTTCCACATCACCGACGATAACCTGGGCGCGGGCGGTGAGAAAACCAAATATCAGTACAATGTGACGGCCATCCGCACCTTGAAGCAGATCGAGGGGGCGGGCCGTCTTGCCACACCCGAGGAGCAGGAGGTTTTGTCCCGCTACGTGGGCTGGGGCGGTATTTCCAAGGCGTTCGACCCGGACGACCCCAAGTGGGCCAAGGAGTACGCCGAGCTGAAGGAGCTGCTGACCCCCGAGGAGTACGCTTCCGCCCGCAGTACGGTGCTCAACGCCCACTACACCAGCCCTACCGTCATCAAAGCCATGTATCAGGCGGTGGAGCGCATGAACTTTCGGCCGGGGACGGTGCTGGAGCCCTCTATGGGCATCGGCAATTTCTTCGGCCTCCTGCCGGAGTCCCTGGCCGGGGCCAAGCTGTATGGCGTGGAGCTGGACAGCCTCACCGGGCGCATTGCCAGACAGCTCTACCAGAAAGCGGACATCACCGTGGACGGCTTTGAAACAACCGGCCAGCGGGATTTCTACGATCTGGCCGTGGGAAACGTGCCCTTTGGACAGTACCATGTCAACGACCCGGCCTATAACAAGCTGGGTTTCAACATTCACAACTATTTCTTCGCCAAGGCGCTGGATCAGGTGAGACCTGGCGGCATCGTGGCCTTTGTCACCAGCCGTTACACCATGGATGCCAAGGACACCACCGTGCGCAAATATCTGGCGGAGCGGGCCGACCTGCTGGGGGCCATCCGTCTGCCGGAAAACGCCTTCAAAGCCAACGCCGGGACAGAAGTGGTGTCCGATATCATTTTCCTGCAAAAGCGGGACCGGCCCGCCGTAGAGCTTCCCAGTTGGGTTGGGGTGGGCGAGAATGACGATGGATTTAAGATCAACAATTATTTTTTAGAGCACCCGGACATGGTGCTGGGCACCCCCACCTCGGACAGCACCCAGTATGGCAGACAGGACTACACCGTGGCCCCCATCGAGGGGGCGAACCTCGCCGACCAGCTTGCCGGGGCCATTCAGAACCTCGCCCCGCCCGACCGGGAGCTGCTGGAGCTGGACGCAGCGGATGAACAGACCGGCGAGGCGCTGGAATCCATTCCCGCCGACCCGTCCGTGCGCAATTTCAGTTACACCCTTTATGACGGCAAGCTCTATTTCCGCGAGAATTCCCGCATGACGCCGGTGACGCTGGGCAAGACGCCAATGGAGCGCGTCAAGGGCATGATCGCCATTCGGGACAGCGCCCGGAAGCTCATCGACCTCCAACTGCAAAACGCCCAGGACGATGCGGTAAAAGCGGAGCAGGAAAAGCTCAACCGCCTCTACGACCAATTCACCAAAAAGCACGGCCTACTGAACAGTTTGGGCAATAAGATGGCCTTTGAACAGGATTCCGCATACCCCCTGCTGTGTTCGCTGGAGGTTATCGACGATGAGGGCAAGCTGGAGCGCAAGGCGGATATGTTCACCAAGCGCACCATCCAGAACCGCCGCCCTGTCACCAGCGTGGACACGGCGGTGGAGGCCCTGGCGGTGTCCATCGGGGAGAAGGCCAAGGTGGACCTGGAGTACATGGCCGGTCTCATGGGCGGGCCTGACAAAATCCCGCAGATCGTGGCCGACTTAGAGGGCATCATTTTCAAGGACCCCGCCACCGGCCCCTTCGACTTTGCGGAGGGCGGCGAGAGCTGGTCCCGTGGCTGGCAGGCGGCGGACGAATACCTGTCCGGCGATGTGCGTGTGAAACTGGCCCAGGCCCGCCTCGCGGCGGAGGACCATCCAGAGTTCGCCGTCAATGTGGAAAAGCTGGAGCAGGTGCAGCCCAAGGACCTGACAGCCTCGGAGATCAGCGTCCGCGTCGGCGCGTCCTGGATCGCCCCCGAATACTATCAGCAGTTCATGTATGAGCTGTGCCAGACCCCGGAACGGCTGCGGGACGACAAGATCAAGCTGGTGTATTCCGATTCCTCCGGCGAGTGGCGGGTGCTGAACAAGAGCGCCGACAGCAAGGATAACGTCCGCGTCCACGCCACCTACGGCACCAAGCGGGTCAACGCCTATGAGCTTTTTGAGGCGCTGCTGAACCAGCGGGATGTGCGCGTTTTTGATAAGCATTGGGAGAACGGCCAAGAGGTCCGCGTTCTCAACGAGAAGGAGACCGCCATCGCCCAGCAGAAGCAGGAGGCCATCGGCGAGGCGTTCAAGGACTGGATCTTCAAGGACCCAGAACGCCGGGAGACCCTGTGCCGGAAGTACAATGATAAGTTCAACAACATCCGGCCACGGGAGTACGATGGCTCCCACATCAATTTTGTGGGCATGAACCCGGAGATCAGCCTGCGTACCCACCAGCGTAACGCCGTGGCCCATATCCTCTATGGCAAAAACACCCTGCTGGCCCACTGCGTCGGCGCGGGCAAGACCTATGAGATGGTGGCCGCAGCCATGGAAAGCAAGCGCCTGGGGCTGTGTCAAAAATCCCTATTCGTCGTCCCTAACCACCTGACGGAACAGTGGGGCGGCGATTTTTTGCGCCTTTATCCTGGCGCGAAGGTGCTGGTTGCCACAAAAAAGGACTTTGAACCCAAGCGCCGCCGCAAGTTCTGCGCCCGTATCGCCACCGGCGACTATGACGCGGTTATCATCGGACACAGCCAGTTTGAGAAGATTCCCCTTTCCCCGGAGCGGCAGAAGGCCGTCATTGAGGACCAGATCGACGAGATCATTGAGGCCATTCGGGAGGCCAAGGAGGAGGATGGGGACCGCTTCACCGTAAAGCAGTTGGAAAAGACCAAGAAAAATCTGGAGGCCAGACTGAAACGGCAGACGGAGAGCAAGAAAAAGGACAATGTAGTGACCTTTGAGGAGCTGGGGGTGGATCGCCTGTTTGTGGACGAGGCCCACAGCTTTAAAAATTTGTTCCTTCACACCAAAATGAGCCGTGTGGCGGGTATCGCCCAGACGGACGCCCAGAAATCCAGCGATATGTTTGGTAAATGCCGCTATATGGACGAGATCACCGGCGGGCGGGGTATCACCTTCGCCACGGGCACGCCCATCAGCAATTCGATGGTCGAATTGTATACGATGATGCGCTATCTCCAGTTCGACACGCTGGTGAAGAACGGCCACCGCCATTTCGACAACTGGGCGGCGGACTTCGGGGAGAAGGTGACGGCCATGGAGCTGAAGCCGGAGGGGACGGGGTTCCGTTCCAAGACCCGGTTCGCCAAGTTCTACAACCTGCCGGAGCTCATCAGCATCTGGAAGGAGGCCGCTGATATTCAGACGGCGGATATGCTGAACCTGCCCGTGCCGGAGGCGGAGTACATCACCGTCACCACCGAGCCCAGCGCCTTCCAACAGGAGATGGTGGCGGAGCTGGGGGAGCGGGCGGAGTCTGTGCGGAACAGGCTGGTGGACCCGTCTGTTGACAATATGCTGCGGATTACGTCTGACGGGCGCAAGCTGGCGCTGGATCAGCGTTTGCAGAACCCGCTCCTGCCCGATGACCCCAACAGCAAGGTCAACGCCTGTGTGAAGAACATCATCAAGGAGTGGCGGGACAGCGCGGATATCCGGGGGACCCAGTTGGTCTTTTGCGATTTGAGCACACCCAAAGGGGACGGCAAATTCAACGTCTACGATGATATCAAAACAAAGCTCATCGCCCAGGGCATTCCCCAGGAGGAGATCGCATTTATCCACGACGCCAACACGGAGGCGCAAAAGGCGGAGCTGTTTGCCAAGGTGCGCCGGGGGCAGGTGCGGGTGCTCATCGGAAGCACCCAGAAAATGGGGGCAGGCACCAACGTCCAGGACCGCATCGTGGCCTCCCATGACCTTGACTGCCCATGGAGGCCCGCTGATTTGGAGCAGCGCGCCGGTCGCTCGCTGCGCCAGGGCAACATGAATCAAAAGGTGCGGATGTACAAGTATGTCACCAAGGGCACCTTTGACGCCTACAACTGGGGGCTGATGGAGAACAAGCAGAAATTCATCGGCCAAGTCATGACCAGCAAATCCCCCGCCCGGTCCGCCGAGGATGTGGACGCCACCGCCCTGTCCTACGCCGAGGTCAAGGCTCTTGCCACCGGGGACGACAGGATTCGGGAAAAGATGGACCTGGACGTGCAGGTGGCGAAGCTGAAAATGCTGAAGGCCAACCACACCGCCATGCAGTATGAGATGCAGGACAAGGCGCTGAAATACTACCCCCAGAAGATGGCTGAAACCAGGCTGTTCATTGAGGCGTTGGGAAAGGACCTGCCCATCGTGCAGGCCCATCCTGTCAAAGAGGACGCTTTCACCATGACCGTCATGGGGCAGGTGTTCACCGAGCGCAAGGCGGCGGGCGAGGCCATCATTAAGGCGTGTATGCTCATGAGCGACCCGGAGAAACCCTTTGACCTGGGCGACTACCGGGGTTTCCCCATGCAGCTCCATTGCGACGGCTCCAAGTTTAAGGTGACGATGAAACAGCACCTGACCTATACGGCGGAGCTGTCCGACGACCCGGTGGGCAACGTGACCCGGATCAACAACGCTTTGGAGGCCATGGCCGAAAATCTGGAGCGGAACAAAACCCGCCTGACCCGATTGGAAAGCGAGCTGAAAAACGCCCAGGAGGAGGCGGAGCGGCCCTTCCCCAAGGAGGAGGAGCTGCGGACCAAATCGGCCCGTCTGACCCAGCTTAACCGGGAGCTGGAAAAGCCCAGCAATAAAGGCGCTGGACAGCATCAGAACGGCGATGACAGGCCGGGTGCAGAGGTCGGCGAGGCACCCGTGCGGGAGCCTCAAGCCCTGACTGTGATGGACGGCGGTAAACCGTCCATCCGGCAGGCCCTGCGGGACTTTAACACGCCCGCCCCGGTACACTCCGGCATGGAGCAGGGCCAGCGGAGGGAGGCGGCGCGGTGAGGCGTAACGAGGGCCGGACAGTGGGCCTATATACGATGGTGTCCCCAAGAGAAAAGGAGGTGATCGACCAGAAGATGGCCCAGCTCGGCACCGCCAACCTGCGGGCCTATCTGCGGAAGATGGCGGTGGACGGGTATGTGGTCCGCCTGGATATGTCCAGCGTGGTGGAGCTGGTGAAGCTGCTGCGCTCCATTTCCAATAATGTGAACCAGATCGCCCGCCGCTGCAACGAGACCCATAACCTCTACGCCCAGGACGTGGAGGACCTGCGGCGGGGTTATGCACAGGTGTGGGATGGGATCAATAAGCTTCTGAAAAAATTTGAAAAATTGTAACAAAAGAGGCTGCTTGCAATGAAAACCGTCCATGCTGCCCAACCGGGCAGCATGGACGATATCTCACTGAATGGCGTCCTTCAGCGCCTTTCCGGGCTTGAACGCGGGCGCTTTGGAGGCGGGGATCTCTATAGTCTCCTTGGTCTGGGGGTTGAGCCCTGTCCGCGCCGCCCGTTCCCTGACCTCGAAGGTCCCGAACCCCACCAACTGGATTTTATCGCCGCCCTTGAGGGCGTCCCCCACGGCGGCGGTAAAGGCGTCCAGCGCGGCCTCGCAGTCTTTTTTGGTCAGGCTGCTTTTTTCAGCCATCACGGAGATCAATTCACTTTTGTTCATGATGCGCTCCTTTTTGTTGAGATACATTTGCGGATTATACACCAGAATACCCCTAAAAAGCAACCCTTTTCTACAACAGGAATAGAGTTGTGCGAAAAATCAGGAAAAATAACCCAGCAGCATATCCCGCAGAAGTTCATTCCGGTCTACCTCTGTAATGATATGCCGAGCGCCCTTGTGGTTAGTGATGTACGCGGGATCGCCCGTCAGGATGTAACCGATGATCTGATCGTTGGGACGATATCCCCGCTCCATCAGGGCCGCGTACACGCGGCGCATAATCTCTTTTCTCTGTGTCTGGTTCATTGTCTCTTCGCCTCTTGTCAAAACGCATTGTCCCGGACGGCCCCGTCCTTAATTTCCAGAATGTCCTCAATGGGGATGACTGTGCCATCCATGAGGACCACAATGCCCCGCAACGGGTCGATCTTTTTGATCGTCCCCAGGTTGGTGACATAGGCCCCGCCGTCTTTCTTTTCATCAGGCAGGAACCAGGTGAATACGGCTTCCCCGCCCGCTTCAAACAGATACCGAAGTTTTTCATCCAAGATGGTCTTTTCCTCCTCGGTGAGCTCCGCCCGCTCTCCGGTGACGCGGGCAGTCTCCCGGATGGCCGAACCGTAGCCAGAAAGGGCTTGAAAGGGCTGGAACTGCGCCGCCCGGTCCGTCATGGGCATACGGGGGTGTCTGGCAGATGTGGGGCGAGGCAGATCAATGATATCGTCGTAAACTCCCATTTCTACGATTTATGCCCTCCGATAAGTCCGTTGCGGTGGGCGGCGGTAGCGCCGTCCACCAGATTGGTCCCCTTCAAAATGGCGTTCTTGCCAAATTTGCTTTTGATGCCCAGCATAGCCTCCTGGAGCTTCCGCTCACGGGCCAGCTCCGCCGCCTCAGCCTCCTTCTGGGCCTGCGCGGCGGCATAGTCGGTGAACAGGTCCATTTGCTCCATGACAGGCTCGTCCGATACGGCGGTTTCCTCTGTCACCCGGTTGGCGGCGAGGTACATCCGGCGGATCAGCAGGTTCTTGTCCACGATGCGGTCATATAACTCCAGCACCGCCGCCGTGATACGCTTGGAGGACGCGGTATACCCCTCCAGATTGGCGGTGCCGTGGGCGTGTTTGGGGATCTGCCGCCCGTAGCGGTCCGTCTTGACCTCGCCGTGGTACTGCTTCCGGCGCTGGGAATCCCGCAGGTTGTCGATGTCATAGCCCACGGTGAGGGTGAGCTGATTGGTTGTCAACCGCTGGCCCACCAAATCCAGGGCGAGTTGGTCCGCCATCTCCCAGACCACCATCCGGGCTTTATCAAAGGTGTAGGGACAGGTGAGCACCTGGCCGGAGCCCACGCTTTTCGCCTCCGGCTTGTACGCCTTGATATCGGCCATGGTTACCGGCTCATATCCCCAGCTATGGTCGATCAAGAGTTCCGCGTTCACGCCGAACAATTTATAGAGCAGTTCCTCGTTGTAGTAGTCGGTGGGTTTGCCGATGGAGCACCGGGCAATGTCCCCCATGGTGTAGAGCCCCTGGGCCTCCAGCTTTTTGGCATAGCCCGGTCCCACCCGCCAGAAGTCTGTGAGGGGGCGGTGATCCCACAGCAGGCGGCGGTAGCTCATCTCGTCCATGGCCGCGATACGAACGCCGCTCTTATCCGGCTCGGTGTGTTTGGCCCAGATATCCATGGCCACCTTCGCCAAGTACAGGTTGGTTCCAATGCCCGCCGTGGCGGTAATGCCGGTGGCGTCCAACACGTCCAGTACGATTTTCCGGGCCAGCTCTCTGGGGGTGAGCTTATAGGTGGGCAGGTAGTTGGTTACATCCATCAGCACCTCGTCGATTGAATAAGCGAACAAATCTTCGGGTGCCACGTACTTCAAATAGACGTTGTAAATTTTCGTGCTCCATTCGATATAATGGGCCATCCGGGGCGGAGCCACCAGGTAATCCAAGGCCAGCTCCGGGTGGGCCTTCACATCCGGGTCATGCCAGGAGGAGTCGGTGAGCTGCCGTCCAGGGGCTTTCTGCCGCCGCTGGGCGTTCACCTCCGCCACCCGCTGCACCACTTCAAACAACCGTGCCCGCCCGGAAATGCCATACGCTTTGAGGGAGGGCGTGACCGCCAGACAGATGGTTTTGTCGGTCCGGCTCTTGTCCGCCACCACCAGATTGGTGGTCAGCGGGTCCAGGCTGCGCTCAATGCACTCCACGGAAGCGTAAAAGCTGCGAAGATCAATGGCAAAATAAATGCGCTCTTTCATATCCGGCACCCCCCTACCATCGTCCCACAGGTTATTTCTATTATACACGCCGTCAAAGTAATTGTCCATATGTTCGATGACGATGGCAAAAAATAAATGCCCTCGGGCATCATGAAAGAGGTGAGCTGACATATCAAGTGTGACCAAAGAGCAGATCGAAAAGGCGAAGAAGTGGGACCTTCTTTCCTACCTTCAAACCTTTG
>CAJULJ010000024.1 GCA_910587395.1 uncultured Oscillospiraceae bacterium
GAGCGCCGTCATCGCCTATTTCATCATGGGCCGCAGCGAGAACAGCCGCAACCGGGTCTTTGAGGAGACGGACGACGGCATCCGCACCAAGGCATTTGACGAGTCCAAAATGACCGACCCCTCCCTCATCATCTTCCACCCCGTGCGGAAGATGGACAACGGCGTCACCATTGTCACCAACGGCGACCAGACCGACACCATCCGGGACAACATTTTGCAGGGCCATTGCTACCGCCACGCCCTGAACACCCGCACCTTCGAGCCGGACGGCCCCAACTACACCCCCCGCATTTCCGGCGTGGTGAAGCCCAACGGCTCCTATGACCTGTCCATCCTCAAAAGCCTGGACGGCGACCCCTCCTGCGCCTGCCGGTACTTCTACGAGTACGACGCGCCCAAGGCCGGGGTGGGCCACTTCATCCACACCTATGAGAGCGACGGGAATCCCCTGCCCTCCTTCCAGGGCGAACCCCGCCGGGTGGCCGTCACCGCCCCCGACGCGGAGAGCCTGGCGGGCGATTTATGGCTGGCTCTGAACGACGACAACAAGGTGTCCCTGTTCGTGCGGTACATCGACCTGGAGACCGGAGACGACGAGACCGCCATCATCAATAAGCACTGGTAAGAAAAATTAAATTCTGGGAGGTTTGAACATGACCGAACTGGAACTGAAATACGGCTGCAACCCCAACCAAAAGCCCGCCCGCATTTTCATGGAAAACGGTGATCTGCCCCTGGAGGTCCTCAACGGCAAGCCGGGGTACATCAACTTTATGGACGCGCTGAACTCCTGGCAGCTGGTCAGGGCCCTGAAAAAGTCCACCGGCCTGCCCGCCGCCTCCTCCTTCAAGCACGTCTCCCCCGCCGGAGCCGCCCTGGGCCTGCCCCTGAGCGATGTGGAGCGGCACATCTACTTTGCCCCCGAGGGGGAGCTTTCCCCCATCGCCTGCGCCTACATTCGGGCGAGGGGCGCGGACCGTCTGTGCTCCTTCGGCGACTGGGCGGCCCTGTCCGACGTGTGCGACGCCGACACCGCCCGGTTCCTGGCCCTGGAGGTGTCCGACGGCGTGATCGCCCCCGGCTATACCGATGAGGCTCTTGAAATCCTCAAGACCAAGCGCAAGGGCGGCTACAACGTGGTGAAAATCGACCCGGACTACACCCCCACCCCCATTGAGCGGCGCAACATCTTCGGCATCACCTTTGAGCAGGGGTATAACGACCTGACCATCGATGAAAAAATGCTGGAACATATCGTCACCGAAAACCGCGACCTGCCCCAGCAGGCCAAGCACGACATGATTTTGTCCCTCATCACGCTGAAGTACACCCAGTCCAACTCGGTGTGCTATGTGAAGAACGGCATGACCATCGGCGTGGGCGCGGGCCAGCAGAGCCGCATCCACTGCACCCGCCTGGCAGGGAACAAGGCGGATATCTGGTGGCTGCGGCAGCACCCAAAGGTGCTGGGCCTCCAGTTTGTGGACGGCATCCGCCGCCCCGACCGGGACAACGCCATCGACCTGTACATCTCCGACGAGCACGACGATGTGCTGGCCGAGGGCGTGTGGCAAAACACCTTCAAGGTGCGTCCCGACGTACTCACCGAGGAGGAGAAAAAGAACTGGATCGCCCAGATGTCCGGCGTGACGGTGGGCTCCGACGCTTTCTTCCCCTTCGGCGACAACGTGGAGCGGGCCTTCAAGTCCGGCGCCAAGTACATCGCTCAGCCCGGCGGCTCCATCCGGGACGACCAGGTCATCGCCACCGCCGACAGGCACGATATGGTGATGGCGTTCACCGGCATCCGCCTATTCCATCATTGAGTATGAACGATCAGGAACGCCTGGAGGCATTTGAGCGGATGCCGGCGGACGTGCAGAAGAATTACCAAGAGTTCTCCGCCCGCATGGAGAAGCTGAAAGCGGAGAAAAAGGAAAAATCCGCTACCTTCCGACAGTATTGGAGCAATAAAATGACCTGCCAGTACATGCTGTCCATGTACAAGGATTACGGGCTGATCGACGGTTCAGCCCTGGAAAACGGGGGTAAAAACCGATGAAAGTTTTAGTTGTGGGCTCCGGCGGGCGGGAGCACGCCATCTGCTGGAAGCTGGCCCAGTCGCCCAAGGTGACGGAGCTGTACTGCGCCCCCGGCAACGCGGGCATCGCCCAGACCGCCAAGTGTGTCAACGTGAAGGCTACCGACGTGGACGGCATGGTGAAATGGACCAAAGACAACGCCATGGACTTCGTGGTGGTGGCCCCCGACGACCCCCTGGCCCTGGGCATGGTGGACGCACTGGAAGCGGCGGGCATCCCCGCCTTCGGCCCCCGTGCCAATGCCGCCATTATTGAATCCAGCAAGGCGTTTTCCAAGGAGCTGATGAAGAAGTACCGCATCCCAACCGCCAAATACGAAACCTTCACCGAGCTGGACAAGGCCCTGGCCTACATCGAGTCCCAAGGCGCGCCCATTGTGGTGAAGGCGGACGGGCTGGCTCTGGGCAAGGGCGTGGTGGTGGCCTCCACCGTGGACGAGGCCAAAACCGCCGTGACCGAGATGATGGAGGGCAAAAAGTTCGGCGAATCCGGCTCCACCGTGGTCATCGAGGAGTGTATGACGGGGCCGGAGGTCACCGTACTGGCCTTTGCCGACGGGGGGCACGTGCGCCCCATGCCCGCCAGCCAGGACCACAAGCGGGCCTATGACGGCAACCAGGGCCCCAACACCGGCGGCATGGGGGCCGTCTCCCCCCCGCCCCAGTACACGCCCGAGATTGCCCAGCGGTGCATGGAGGAGATTTTCCTGCCCACCATCCGGGCGCTGAAGGAGGAAAAACGGCCCTTCCACGGGGTGATCTACTTCGGCCTGATGCTCACCCCGGACGGCCCCCGCGTGGTGGAGTACAACGCCCGCTTCGGCGACCCGGAGTGTCAGGCGGTGCTGTCCCTGCTGGACGGCGACCTGATGGATATCTTCCTCGCCTGCCGAGAGGGGACCCTGGATCAGGCGGACATCCGCTGGAAGGATCAGGCCGCCTGCTGCCTGGTGCTGGCCTCCGGGGGCTACCCGCTGGACTACAAGAAGGGCTATCCCATCTCCGGGCTGGAGGAGGCGGGCAAAAGCGCCGCAGTATTTCACGCCGGAACCGCCGAGCAGGACGGCCAAATCGTCACCAGCGGCGGACGGGTGCTGGGCGTCACCGCCCTGGGGGACACCCTGGACGGCGCCATCGCCAACGCCTACGCCGCGGCAGAACCCATCTCCTTCCAGGGCATGCACTTCCGCCGCGACATTGGGCACGCGTTTTGACGCATCCCTCCCCCACCCTACGGCGGGGGAGGTTTTTTACCGTGCGCATCCAGACGCTCCCCGGCGGCGCTCCACTTCCATCTTAATAAAATCATAAAAGTCTTGTTAGAAAACCTCCAGACATCAGACGCTCCATTCTGGTATGATAGAAAAAACACAAAGGAAGTGGACTCAGCCATGCACAGTTTTATTTCCTACATCTGCTACGCGTTCTCCGAGGCCGTCCTGCCCGCACTGATCGGGGCGGCGCTTGGCGCGGCCATTCTCATCGCGCTGTGGGTGAAGCGCCGCAGAGAGGGCATGACCTTCTCTCTCCCGCAAGGGACGGCTATTGTCCTGCTGTTCTGCTATCTGGGCGGTCTGACGGCCATCACTGTGCTCCACCGCACCGCTGGGGCTTCCTGGGTCCAGACCCACCTGTTCCGGGCCTTTTGGGAGGCCTGGAACTCCTTTACTCTCCAGATCTGGCTGAACCCTCTGCTGAACATCGCCATGTTTGTGCCACTGGGAGTGCTGCTCCCCCTGGCGGCCAAACCCTTCCGCCGGTGGTACTGGACCCTGGCGGCCGGGGCGGGTGGTTCCTTTGCCATTGAAACGCTCCAATACATCCTCCAGCGGGGCTCCGCCGACGTGGACGACCTGTTTTGCAACACCCTGGGCGCCATGCTGGGCTGGAGCCTGTGCATGACTGCGGTCTCGCTGGCGGAGAAGCAGTGGAAAGCCGCCGGGGCCTGCGCCGCGCTGCCGGTGCTGTCCGCCGCCGTGCTGGCGGGGGTGTTTCTTGCGTACCAGCTCCAGCCCTACGGCAATCTGGCCGACGCCCCGGCTTTTACCGCCGACACCAGCGGCACAAAATGGGTACTGGAATGCGATCTGTCCGACGAGCCGGGACCCTCGGGGGTATACTGGACGGAACCATTCACCAAAGAGTCCTGCGATGAGTTTGCCTTTGCGTTTGCCCAGCGGCTAGGCGTGGATCTTGAGGACCACTATTTTGATACCGACTACTACGACAACACCGCCTATTACTCCAACCACCACACATTTTCTCTCATTGTGGATTACAACGACCGCTCGTACCGGTACGGCGCAAGCTCAGAGGGCTTTTCCTTTGATGATCCTGGGACGGCCACAGAGGAAGAGCTACGCGCCGCGCTGAAAGCGCTGGGCATTGATGTCCCGGAAACGGCCCAGTTTTTTGACCTGGGACGCAGCGCCTACGCCTTTCGCGCAGACCGGATTGAGTGTGATGGCACGCTGACCGACGGCGAGCTACAATGCTGGGTAAAAAAGAACGGTACGCTCTATCAAGTAGACAATGCCCTCAGCATCAGCACCCTCCATGGGGACGCCGCCGTCATCTCTGAGGCGCAGGCTTATGAACGGCTCTGCCGGGGGCGGTTCTCCAAAGCGGATATGTTTGAATACTACGCCCCGGAAGAGGTCCACGTCACCTCCTGCGAGCTGCGGTACATCATCGACAGCAAGGGCTACCGCCAACCCGTGTATGTATTTGACATGAGAGAACTTGACCCGGTGTTCGTTCCCGCCCTGACGGGCTGAATGTCCTGAATCAATTACAAAGAGCCTCCGTACCAGCCGGTGCGGAGGCTCTTTCCTTGGCGCACTTTCGACACCTTCACAAAAAAAGAGAATTTTTCCGTTTCTATTTGACAGCGGCCGGGACCAGATGCTATACTATAAGAAACAATACATTTGTTTTATTGTAGAACTTTTGTACCATTTTCGAGGTGAATCAGATGGACGAAAAAGCAAATCGGCTCAGCAAGGCCGAATACGAGCACCGGCTGATGACGAAAGCGGTATGGTACTACTACATCGAAAATTACACCCAGCAGAACATCTCCCACCTGCTGGGCGTCAGCCGCTCCAAAGTCATTTCTTTGCTGGAGCGGGCGCGTCAGGCGGGCGTGATCCAGTTCAGCGTTCAGCAGGACAGCAGCCGCAGAATGGAGATGGAACGGGACCTGCTGAGCCGCTACGGCCTGAGGGACGCCTTCCTCGTCCCCGGGGCGGACACCCTGACCGACCCCAACGAAAGCATCGCTCAGGCCGCCGCCATGTACATCCTCCGCCGGGTATCGGACAACACCTACATCAACATGGGCTACGGCGATACCACCAGCCGCATCCTCAGGCACCTGGCCACCTCCTCCCAGATTCCGCTCAACATGGTGAGCCTGGCCGGAGGCATGAACTACTATCTGCCCAACACCAATTCCAACGTATTCAACGTCCGGCTGCACCTCATCCCCTCCCCCCTGCTGCTGTCCAGCGCCACTCTGCGGGACTCCCTGCGGCGGGAGCCGGACGTGGAGCAGGTTTTCCGCATGATCCCCCTGTCCAGCATGAGCGTGGTGGGCATCGGCTCCATGAACGACCGGGCCACCATCGTACAAAACGGCATCCTCAACAACAACGATTTCACCTTCCTGAAGATGCAGGGGGCGGTGGGCGACGTGCTCAGCCATTTTCTGGACAAAAACGGCCGCGTCGTCGCCCCCGACCTGGAGGGGAGGCTGATGAGCACCCCCATGGACCAGCTCCGGACACTGGACAATGTGATCGGCGCCGCGGGAGGCCCGGCCAAAACGGAAGCCATTCTCTCCGTTCTCCGAGGCGGCTATCTGGACGTGCTCATCACCGACGAGAACACCGCCCAGCGGCTGCTGGATGCGCCGGACCCGTAACGGCTTGCCGCGGCGGCCGCACCTTGAATTAGGAGGTATTTCATGGCGAACTATCTGATGGCTGTAGACGCAGGTACCGGAAGCGTCCGGGCCGTGATTTTCTCCCTGGACGGGGTACAGATGGGCTGCGTCCAGCGGGAGTGGTCCCACCGGGAGGACCCGCGCTGGCCCGGCAGCATGGACTTCGACTGGGAAGGCTGCTGGAAACTGACATGCGGCTGCATCCGGGGCGTGCTGGAGGCGACGGGCATCGCGCCCGCAGACATCGCCGCCGTGTCCACCACCTCCATGCGGGAGGGTATCCTGCTCTACGATCAAGACGGCAATGAGCTTTGGGCCTGCTCCAATGTGGACGCCCGCAGCGGCGCCCAGGCGGCCCAGCTCAAGCAGCTGGACCCGAACCTGGAAAAGGAGATCTATCTGAGATCCGGCCAGACCTATGCCCTGGGGGCGCTGCCCCGGCTTTTGTGGGTGCGGGATCATCTGCCTCAGGTGTACGAACGCACCGCCGCCCTGGGCATGTTCAATGACTGGCTCATCCGCAAGCTCACCGGCAGGCTGGCAGTGGAGCCCAGCAACGGCTGCACCACCGGCATCATGGATTTGCAGAGCCGGAGCTGGCTTCCGGAAATCGCGGCAAAATGCGGCCTACGCTCCGACATCTTCCCGCCTGTGGTGGAGTGCGGCACCCGCCTTGCTGCGGTGAACGCCAAGGGCTCCGCCGATACCGGGCTGCCGGAGGGCATTCCCGTGGTGGTGGGCGGCGGCGACTGCCAGCTCAGCGCCATTGGCGCGGGAGCCTGCGAGCCGGGCCAGGCCGCTTTGTTCGGCGGCAGCTTCTGGCAGTATGAGTTCAACATCGACGCTCCCCGGCCCGACCCGGACTGCCGGATACGGGTAAACTGCCACGCGGTGCCCGGCCTGTGGCAGTACGAGGCCCTGGCCTTCAACCCTGGGCTGGTGACGCGCTGGTTCCGGGACGGCTTCTGCCAGAACGAAATCGAGGAGGCCAGGCGCACCGGACGCTCCTCCTATGAGCTGATGGACGAGCGGGCTCAAGACATCCCGGCAGGCTGTTACGGGATGCAGTGCTGCTTCAGCGGCGCCATGAATTTTATCGACTGGAGGCACGCCAGCCCCACCTTCACCAACTTCCTGCTGGAGCCGAAGAAATTCAACAAATACACCTTTTATCGGGCGATTTTGGAGAACACCGCTCTGCTGACCCGCAGTCACATCGAGCTGGTGCACGAGGCCGCCGGCTGTGAGCCGGAGCAGCTGATTGTTGCCGGAGGCGCGGCCAAAAGCCCGCTGTGGAGCCAGATCGTGGCCGATGTCACCGGCAAGCCGGTGACGGTTCCCGTGGTGAAGGAATCCACCGCCCTGGGCGCCGCCATCCTGGCGGGCGTGGGCGTGGGCCTGTACGGCAGCCTGGGGGAGGCTGTAAAACGTACCGTGAAATGGGAGCAGACCTTCCGGCCCAATCCAGCGCACAAAACCGTATACGACGCGCTGTACGACAACTGGAGACGGCTTTATCCCGCGCAGCTGGCGCTGTGCGGCCAGGGCGTGACCCGGAATATGTGGATCGCCCCCGGACTTTGATTTCGGCCAGACCTGCTTTTACAATGGGAGTAGATGCGTATGTTTATTGTCAATGAACGGGAACGGGAGTACCGCTTTGGGGAGAGCGGCCCCAAATACCTGCTGAGGGGTCCCCATCTGAATTTTGCCGTGGTGCGTCTCCGCCCTGGGGAGATTTTCCATGCCCACTATCACAATGTGATGGAGGAAAATTTCTATGTCCTGGAGGGTCAGGTGGACATCGTGATGGACGGAATGAAGTATGTGCTGAATACGGGCGGCCTGATCCATATTGAGCCGAAGGAGGTCCATTATCTCGTCGATTCCTACGATCAGCCGGTGAAAATGGTCACTGTCCTGGCTCCCTATCAGGAGATGGACAAGGTAAACGTGGACGATCCGGCATGTTATTCCGGTCCTGTTGGGTAAGGGGAAGCCCCCGCGCCGACGGCGCGGGGGCTTTTTGCCGTTATTCAAGCACTCTGATTTTGTCCGCGGTGATATACCCGCCCCGAACGGGAAACACCCGGCCCTTTGAGCCGCCGAATACCACCCGCCCGCCGATCAGCTCCGTTTTTCGCGCTCCCTCCCGGTAGACGCACTCGTAGCCGTAAAAGGCCCGGAGGATCAGGTCCGCTTGAGCCGCCTCCATGTCCGGGGTCACCGTCCAATCCGCCTGTGTGGGCTGGGGCCAATACTCCCCCCTGCCCTGGGGCCGGGCGTTTGCCAGCACCTGGGGCAGACCGGCCGCCAGCTCACGGACCATGGCGGGTATTCGTTCGTACACCTTTTCCATGTAGGTCTGATGGTCCTCCCGCTCGGCCAGGGGGAAGCGCTCCTGGAGCAAAATCTCCCCGGTATCGAACTCCGCCGCCATCTTATGGGCGGTGATGCCGCCAAGCTCCGCCCCCTCCAGAATGAGCCGGGGCATGGGCCAGGACCCCCGGCCCACGGGCAGCGGGGTGGGGTGGAAATTCACCATGGGAAACGCATCTGTAACGGGCGCGCGGTAGTAATATCCCGCGCACACCAGCAGCTCACAGCCCTGCCCCGCCAGCTTGTCCAGGTCAGCGGCGGTGACGCGCTTCATCGTGCAGGGGATACCCCGCTCCCGCGCCACGCCAACGATGGCGGTATTGAACTCCGTCACGTTGTCCACCGGACAGGTGAACAGCTTCAACACCCGGCAGCCCTCCTCCAGCAGCGCGTCCAGCACCGGCTTCAGCAGGTCGATGCCCAGATAGGCGATCTTCACCAATCCTTCCTCCTCTCTCAGTTGTCACCTCCAAATTTTATCACAAGATCAGCCTGAGCGCTACCAGAAAACACCTCCCCATTTTTTGATAAATTTCTCCTGAAATGATTGACAAAAGGTGGCCAACCCGCTATAGTGTATCTCGCTATCCGTGAAACCCCGGGTCTGAGAGGATCGCTCGCCGAGGCGGGCGCTTGCCGGGGAATACAAAAAGGGAGCTGACAAAACACTCATCATTAGAAATGGGGGAGGATAAATGTCCAAGGAGCTGATCCGCCTGCGGGACTGTGTCATGTCCTACGGCGACGAGGTCGTGCTCGACCACATCAATCTGTATATCAACGATAAGGAATTCCTCACGCTGCTGGGCCCCAGCGGGTGCGGCAAGACAACCACGCTTCGGATCATAGGCGGGTTTCTGTCGCCGACCGCCGGGGACGTTTTGTTTGATGGCGTGAGGATCAATGATGTCCCGCCTTATCAGCGGACAGTGAACACCGTGTTCCAGCGATACGCCCTGTTCCCGCATCTCAACGTGTTTGAAAACGTGGCCTTCGGCCTGCGCCTGCCCAAAAAGGACGCCGGCGGCCGCAAGGTGAGGGTCCCGGAGAGGGAGATCCACGAGCGCGTGATGGAGATGCTGGAGGTCGTCAACCTGAAGGGCTTCGAGAAGCGCCCGGTGTCCGCCCTGTCCGGAGGACAGCAGCAGCGGGTGGCCATCGCAAGGGCGCTGGTGAACCGGCCCAAGGTTTTGCTGCTGGACGAGCCGCTGGGCGCGCTGGACATGCGCCTGCGCAAGGATATGCAGAATGAGCTGAAGCGGATTCAGCAGGAGATGGAGATCACCTTCATCTATGTGACCCACGACCAGGAGGAGGCGCTGGCCATGTCCGACACCGTGGTGGTGATGGACGGCGGGCGCATCCAGCAGATCGGCACCCCCGAGGACATTTACAACGAGCCGAAAAACGCCTTCGTGGCGGACTTTATCGGCGAGTCCAACATCATCGACGGCATCATGCGCGCCGACGGTGTGGTGGAGATCTTCAACCGCAGATTCCAATGCCTGGACAAGGGCTTTGCCAAGGATGAGCCGGTGGACGTGGTCATCCGCCCCGAGGACGTGGACATCGTGGAAGAAGCCGCCGGACAGCTCCGGGGCACCGTCACCTCCGTCACCTTTAAGGGGGTGCATTACGACACCATTGTGGACTTTTACGGTTTCAAGTGGCTCATCCAGACCACCGATTACTGCCCGGTGGACAGCCATATCGGCATCAAAATCGATCCCGACGGCATCCACGTCATGAAAAAGAGCCACTACTCCGGAATGTTCGGGGACTACTCCTCCTACTCCGAGGAGTATGAGGAGCTGGATGTGGTGGAGCCGGACGGCGAGGACGGAGAGGAGAGTGACTCCCAGGAGGGCCGCTATGAAGAATAAGCGCTCCTGGTTTGCCTTTCCTTATGTGATCTGGATGGCGCTGTTTGTGGTCATCCCCATCCTCATCATGACGGTGTACGCCGTCACCACCCAGGACCCCGTCACCCAGCAGTTCATACCTACGGGGGAAAACTTCACGGGGATGGGCGTCTATCTGTCCGTGTTCCTGCGCTCCTTCTGGCTGGCGGTGGTCGCCACCCTGGTGTGCCTGCTCATCGGCTACCCGGTATCCTACTGGATGGCCAAGGAGGGCCCCCGGTTCCAGCGGGTGGCCATGGCGCTGATTATGCTGCCCATGTGGATGAACTTCCTGCTGCGCACCTATTCCTGGATGTCCATTCTGGAAAACAACGGCCTGCTCAATCAGCTGTTCCAGAATATTGGCGTGATCGACCTCCATAACAGCGCCGGCGCCTGGCTGACCGGCCTGCGCAACAGCATTGCCATCCGCTTCACCGAGGACCCCGACAGCTTCATCCCGGCGGTCTATCATCCCATCCGCTATTTCCAGATGATCGGCACTCCCGGCGCGGTGGTGCTGGGCATGGTGTACAACTATCTGCCCTTCATGATCCTGCCCATCTACTCCGTCATCGTCAAACTGGACGGCTCCCTCATCGAGGCCGCCCGAGACCTGGGAGCGGATTCGGCGCGGGTGTTTTCCAAGGTGATTTTCCCCCTGTCCCTGCCGGGCATCCTGTCCGGGGTGACCATGGTGTTCGTCCCCGCGGTGTCCACCTTCGCCATCTCCCAGCTGCTGGGCGGCGGCACCCAGATGATGCTGGGCGACCTCATCGAGCAGCAGTTCCTGGGCGGGGCCTACAATCCCCACCTGGGAGCGGCTATCTCCATGGTGATGATGGTGATCGTTGTCGTGTGCATGGTGGTCATGAACCACTTCGGCGAGGGCGAAGAACAGGCGGTGATGCTATGACTTACTTTTTCTTGAAAGAAAAAGTAAGCAAAAATAACTTTAGCTCGCTTCTTTTTGCTTGCTTTCCCTCCACGTTATCGCCCGGTGACGAAAGGGGGGCGTTGCTGTGAAGCATGGTAACCGTATCGGAAGCCGCCTGTTCATCGGCCTGACCTTCCTGTTTTTGTACCTGCCCATCTTCCTGCTGATCGTATTCTCCTTCAACGCCGGAGAATCCAGCGCCGTGTGGCAGGGCTTCTCCCTGGACTGGTACGTCTCCCTGTTCCAGAACCGGCTCATTATGGAGAGCCTGTACACCACCCTGCTGGTCTCCCTGCTGGCCACCGCCATCTCCACCTTTGCGGGCACCTTCGCCGCCATCGGGCTGTACAGCCTGGGCAAGCGCCGCCGGGACGCCCTGCTGGTGGTCAACGACATCCCCATGATGAACGCGGACATTGTCACCGGCGTGTCTCTGTGCCTGTTCTTCGTAGCCTTCTTCCAAGGCTGGGGCTCCTTTGCCCAGTGGTTCAACAGCGTACAGGGCGCCGTCGAGCTGCCCGAGCGGCTCACCCTGGGCTTCGGCACCATGCTGCTGGCCCACATCTCCTTTAATATCCCTTATGTCATCCTGAACGTGGCCCCCAAGCTGCGGCAGATGGACAAGAACCTGGTGGACGCCGCCCAGGACCTGGGCTGTACCTGGATGCAGGCGTTCTGGAAGGTGATCCTCCCCGAGATTAAGCCGGGTATCGTGTCCGGGGCGCTCATCGCCTTCACCATGTCCATCGACGACTTCGTCATCTCCTACTTTACCGCCGGGTCGTCCACCTCCACCCTGGCCATGCGCATCTACTCCATGACCAAAAAGCGCATCACCCCGGAGGTCAACGCCGTGTCCACCCTGCTGTTTTTGTCGGTGCTGGCGCTGCTGGTGCTCAACAACGTCCGGGAGGTCCGCCAGGAGCGCCGGGCGGAGCGGCAGGAGATCCGGGAGCCGTCGTTCTTTGAGAAGCTGTCCTTCCGCTTTCACCACCCCTCCTTCAAGTGGGTGCGCCGGGGCGTGACTGCCGCCATGGGCTGCGTATTTATTGTGGTCGTCGTCCTGCTCACCGGGGCCGCCTACTCCCAGCCGGTGGTCAACGTGTGCAGCCTGGGCGAGTACATCGACGAGGAGCTCATCACCATCTTTGAGGACCGGACGGGCATCCGGGTGAACTATCAGACCGCTGAGAGCAACGAGGCGCTGTACTCCCTGCTGAAAAGCGGCGGCGCGGACTACGACGTCATCGTCACCTCCGACTATATGATCGCACAGCTCATCGAGGAGGACATGCTGGAGGAGCTGGATTACGCTCAGATTCCCAACTTTGACCTCATCGACCCCCGCTTCCGCAACCTGCCCTATGATCCGGAAAACAGGTACACCGTCCCCTACACCTGGGGCACCCTGGGCATCATCTACAACGCCAATATGGTGGAGGAGGAGATCGACAGCTGGAGCGCGCTGTACGGCGATGAGTACGCCGGGAATGTGCTGCTTATCAACAACTCCCGGGACGCACTGGGCGAGGCCCTGCTGTATCTGGGTTACTCGGTGAACACCACCGACGAGGCGGAAATCCGCGAAGCCTTTGACCTCATCGCCGACGCCAACGCCCGCGGCGTGTACCAGGCCAAGGTGTCCGACCAGGTGTTCCAGAAGATGGAGGGCGGCAACGCCGCCATCGCCACCTACTACGCCGGGGACTACCTGTCCATGCTGGAAAATCAGGCGGACGGCGTGGACCTGCGCTACGTCATCCCCAAGGAGGGCTCCAACTGGTTCGTGGACGCCCTGTGCGTGCTTAAGGACGCCCCCCACTACGACGAGGCCATGGAGTGGATCAACTTTATGGCCTCCACCGAGGCCAACCTGGCCAACATGGACTATATCTGGTACGCCTCCCCCAACACCGAGGCGCTGGAACAGTACCCCGCCTACTATGAGGAAAACAGCGAGGACGGCGAGCCGCTGGACCCGGAGCTGTACGAGATCATGGCCCCGCCAGCCGAGGTGCTGGAGCGGTGCGAGAGCTATGTGGTGCTGCCCCAGGCCACCCGGAAGCTGTACAACGACCTTTGGATCGAGCTGGGCGCCTAAAATATGGAAAACCGCCGGAGGATTCATGTCCTCCGGCGGCTTTTTCTTCCGATTCGCTTAGGATTTGACTATTGAGTGCCGATGTTGTATAATAACATGATTTTAGCGGTGTGGGGGTGGACTCGATGTGGCTGGCGGACCAATGGACCGACTATGAGCTGATCGACTGCGGCCGGGGCGAAAAGCTGGAGCGCTGGGGCGATAAGCTCCTGGTACGGCCCGACCCCCAGGCCATCTGGAACACCCCCAGAAACCACCGGGGCTGGAGAAAGCCGGACGCCCGGTATTCCCGGTCCAGCACCGGCGGCGGCCAGTGGGCGGACAAGAGCGTCCCCCAGCGGTGGCAGGTAAATTACGGCGATCTCACTTTCAACGTGGGACTGATGAATTTCAAGCACACCGGGGTGTTCCCCGAGCAGGGGGCCAACTGGGACTTTGCCAGGGAGCAGATTAAACACGCCGGACGGCCCGTCAGCGTGCTCAACCTGTTCGCCTACACCGGCGCGGCCACCATCGCCTGCGCTGCGGCGGGGGCGTCGGTGTGCCATGTGGACGCGGCCAAGGGCATGGTGCAGTGGGCAAGGGACAACGCCAGATCCTCCGGGCTGGAGGACAAACCCATCCGCTGGATCGTGGACGACTGCGGCAAGTTCGTGGAGCGGGAAATCCGCCGGGGACGGAAATACGACGCAGTCATCATGGACCCGCCCTCCTACGGACGCGGACCCTCCGGCGAGGTGTGGAAGCTGGAGGAAAACCTGTACCCCTTTGTGGAGCTGGTATCCGGGGTGCTGTCCGACGAGCCGCTGTTTGTGATTTTGAACTCCTATACCACAGGGCTGGCCCCATCGGTGCTCACCTATATGTTACAGACCGTAATCGGCGGGAAGTTCGGCGGGCACACCGTATCCGACGAGCTGGGCCTGCCTGTGACCCAGACCGGGCTGGCCCTGCCTTGCGGGGCCACGGGGCGGTGGACCAGACACTGATATGGGACGCACCCTTCGCTATCTGTTCGCCATGCTCTGCGGCGCGCTCCCGGCGTTGCTGCTGTTTTTCAGCCTGCGTCCCCCGCGCCTGCGGCGGTTGAAACAGAACGGCTTGTGCAGTCCCTTCCACAGGGAGGCCGCCCTGGCTCTCTTCTGGATGTACTGCGGCGGGGCCGCTGTTCTGGGCCTGACCCCCAGATGGGTCGTCCGCTCCCTGGCGGGGCTGCCGCTGGGGATGCCGTGGAATGCGGACAGCCTCCCCTTTTTCAGTCCGGGGAATGTCAATTTGGTTCCATTTGACACCTTTTCTCAGTCTATTTACATTTTAGTGGCAAATGTCATTCTATTCATGCCCTTCGGCCTGTATTCCGCCCTTCTGTGGCGGGGCTTCGGCTGGAAACGGGCGCTTCTGGCCGGGGGCTGCATCACCCTTTTCATCGAATTCTGCCAGCTTTTCATCGGCCGGACCTTTGACATCGACGACTTGATGCTCAACACCCTAGGCGTGTTCTGCGGCTTCCTGCTGGCCCCGGTGGTCCGGCGGCTGTGCCCCCGGCTTGCCGCGAAGCTGCTGGTTTTTCCCATCACTTCTTCCTGATCGAGGTATTTTTCCATGGCCCAGTCCATCATCCAAACTGAAAATCTCACCTTCCGCTACACCACCGAAGAGGGCGTGGCCCCCACCGTGCTTGACGGGGTGTCTCTGTCCGTCAGGCCGGGGGAATTTGTGGCGGTGCTGGGCCACAACGGCTCGGGCAAATCCACCCTGGCCAAGCACTTCAACGCCATCCTCCTGCCCTCCGGGGGCAAGGCCTATGTGGACGGCATGGACACCTGTGACGAAGATCGCCTGCTGGACATCCGGCGCCTGGTCGGCATGGTGTTCCAAAATCCCGATAACCAAATCGTCGCCAGCGTGGTGGAGGAGGACGTGGCTTTCGGCCCGGAGAATTTAGGCGTACCCTCCGCCAAAATCCGGGAGCGGGTGGACAGCGCCCTGGCCGCCGTGGGCATGAGCGAATACGCCCGCCACGCTCCCCATCTTCTGTCCGGCGGGCAGAAGCAGCGGGTGGCCATCGCGGGGGTGCTGGCCATGCGCCCCCGGTGCATCGTGCTGGACGAGCCCACCGCCATGCTGGACCCAGTGGGCCGGAAAGAGGTAATTGACACCGTGAAGCGGCTCAACCGGGAGCAGGGAATCACCGTGGTGCTCATCACCCACCACATGGATGAGGCCGCCCAGGCGGACCGGCTGGTGGTCATGCACGACGGCCACATCGTGTCGGACGACAGCCCCGCACTGGTGTTCCAGAACGTGGACGGCCTGCGCTCCCTGGGGCTGGAGGTGCCCGAACCGGTGGCCCTGCTCTACGAGCTGCGGCAGAACGGGGTGGATGTGCCCCTCACCGCGCTGACGGTGGACGAGTGCGCGGCGGTGCTGAAAAAACTGCTGGTGTAGCGCGCAAATCGGGGATATCGGAGGTATTTATGAGAAATTACGAAATAGAAAACGAGATGTATCGGAGGGCAGTGGAACTGATAGAAAAGCGATACCCTGTTGGCTGGGGCGGCGCTGGTGTTGTTCATACCTCCAAGGGAAATTACTATACAAGCGTTTCAATTGAGACCGCCAATGCATCTGCAATTGTATGTATTGAGCTGGGGGCCATGCTTGAAGCTCATAAATATAATGAAAAAGTAACGCACTGTATGTGCCTTATTCGTGATGATGAAAACTCAAAATATAGGGTTTTATCTCCATGCGGCATTTGCCAAGAGAGACTGCGATATTGGGGCGAGGACGTACAAGTGGCCGTCACAACCACAGAAGATAAACTCAGATTTGTAAAACTAAAAGAATTGCAGCCGTATCACTGGACGAAAGCCTACCCTGCTGATGAACTTGAGCATTGGGAAGAATCAACTCCAGTTTAGCCTATTTTCAGCACGTCATCTCCATTTTAAGGAGTTCATACATGGGCACTATCATCGAAACCAAACAACTCACCCACACCTACAGCCAGGGCACGCCCTTTGAGCACACTGCCCTGGACAGCGTGGACTTTTCCGCCGCCCCCGGGGAGTATGTGGCAATTATCGGCCGCACCGGGTCGGGGAAATCCACCCTGATCCAGCACCTGAACGGCCTGCTCAAGCCCACCTCCGGCCAGGTGCTGTTCGACGGCGGGGACATCTGGGAAAGCAAGGAGCGCACCCGGCAGGTGCGGTGCCAGGTGGGGCTGGTGTTCCAGTACCCGGAGTATCAGCTGTTTGAGGAAACCGTGTATCAGGACATCGCCTTCGGCCCCAAGAACATGGGGCTGGACAAGGACGAAATCGACCGCCGGGTACGCCAGTCCGCCCGGTTCGTGGGGCTGGAGCCCGGCGTTTTGGAAAAATCCCCTTTCGACCTGTCCGGCGGGCAAAAGCGCCGGGTAGCCATCGCGGGGGTCATCGCCATGGAGCCCCAGGTGCTGGTGCTGGACGAGCCCACAGCAGGGCTGGACCCCTCCGGCTCGGCCCGGATTCTGGACAACATCCGCACCTACCACCAGGAGAAAAACGCCTGCATCATCCTGGTGTCCCACTCCATGGAGGAGGTGGCCCGGGAAGCGGAGCGGCTGGTGGTCATCCACCAGGGGTCCATCCCCTTCTCCGGTCCTCCGGCGGAAGTGTTCACCCATGGGAACGAGCTGGAGGCCATGGGCCTGGGCGTGCCCGCCATGACCCGGGTGTTCGCCCGCCTGCGGTCCATGGGGGTGGACGTGCCCGCATCCGTGTACACCATCCCCCAGGCCAGAGAGGTCATTTTAGCGGCCCTCCACCGAAGGGAGGAACGATAATGGCTCTGCGCGATATCACTCTGGGGCAGTTTTTCCCCGGAAACTCCCCCATCCACAACCTGGACCCACGGGCCAAGCTGGTGGCGATGATCTGCTATATCGTGGCCCTGTTCATGGGCCAGTGGTTCGTCACCTATGCCATTTTGCTGGTGGTGCTCATCGCCGTGGTGGCGGTGTCCACCGTGAAGCCCAAGGCTCTGGTGCGAGGGCTGAAGCCGGTGGTGTTCATTTTGGTGTTCACCGCCGTGCTCAACATCTTCTACACCCCCGGCGAGCCGCTGGTGTCCTTCTGGATTTTTACCATCACAAAGGAGGGCATCCTCCACGCCTTCTTCATGGTGGTGCGCATCATCATGCTCATCACCTGCACCTTCCTGCTCACTTACACCACCTCCCCCCTGTCTCTCACCGACGGACTGGAGAGCCTGATGGGGCCGCTGAAAAAGCTCCGCGTCCCCGTCCACGAGCTGTCCATGATGATGTCCATCGCCCTGCGGTTTATCCCCACGCTGATTGAGGAGACGGACAAGATCATGTCCGCCCAGCGGGCCCGAGGCGCGGACTTCGACTCAGGCAGCCTCGTCCAGAAGGCCAAGGCCCTCATTCCCCTGCTGGTACCGCTGTTCATCTCCGCCTTCCGCCGGGCGGACGAGCTGGCCACCGCCATGGAGTGCCGCTGCTATCACGGCGGCGAGGGCCGCACCCGGATGAAGCAGCTCCACTACCGCCCCGGCGATCTTCTCTTCATGCTGGGGTCGCTGATATTGGCGGTGTTCATTGGCGTGCTGGGGCAGTTCGGCCTGTAAACTGACGAAAGGCGGTCCCACTATGGAACAGCGCAACATCGCCCTTCGGCTGAGCTACACCGGCACCGCCTATCACGGCTGGCAGGTGCAGAAAAACGCCGTATCCGTGGCGGAAACCTTGGAAAAAGCTCTGGCCTCCGTGGTGTGCCATCCGGTGAAGGTCACCGGCGCCGGCCGCACCGATGCGGGAGTCCACGCTCAAGTGTATATCGCCAATTTCCGCACCACCTCCGGCATTCCCATCCAGCGGCTGCCTCTGGCGGTGAACACCCGCCTTCCCGACGACATCTCGGTGTTCAAGGCCACGGTGGTGCCCGACGGGTTCAACGCCATCGGCTCCTGTTTGAAGAAGGAGTACACCTATAAAATTTACAACTCCCGCATCCGGGACCCATTCTACGTCAACCGGGTATGGTTCTACCCCAAGCCGTTGGATGAAGCGGTCATGGCCGAGGCCGCAAAGCAGTTTGTGGGCACCCACGACTTCGCCGCCGTACGCTCGGTGGGCACCGAAACCCGCACCACCGTACGCACCGTCCACTATTTCGATGTCCAGCGCCACGGCTCCATCATCGACTGCCGGGTGTGCGCCGACGGCTTTCTCTATAATATGGTCCGAGCCATGGTAGGCACCTGCATCTACGCCGCCGAGGGCAAGCTGAACCCGGCGGAGATCCCCGCCATCCTGGACTCCCGCAACCGCACTCTGGCGGGCCCCACCGCGCCTCCCGACGGGCTGTATATGACCAACCTGTGGTATCAGGAAAACGTCCTCTGACAATGGAGCGTCTATGGAAGAGCAAAAGCAGCAAAAACCGAAAATTCATTCCATGCAGCCGGTGAAAAAGCCGGCTGAGCCGGAGGCGCCCAAGCCCAAGGCCAGGCTGCCCCGCTTTCTGGTCCACGTGACCGCCACCCTCATCGTGCTGGCGGCGGCACTGTGCCTGGTGGCGATGGTGGCCTTCCGGGACAGTTTGAACATTGACAGCGTAAAGCGCTGGTTTACCTACCGCTCTCTGGTCCGGGGTGACAGCGGCCGGGCGGAGTCCTTCTCCTACGACGCCGACCTCACCGACACCTTCGCCGTCCTGGACGGCGACCTGCTGACCTGCTCCCGCAACGCCATCTCCCTCTATTCCGGCAGCGGCACCCAGTACATCAATGAGTCGGTGGGCATGGAAAACCCGGTGGTGAGCACCAACGGCTCTTTGGCCGTGGTATACGACGCGGGGGGCTCCAACCTGTACATATTGGGACAGCGGACGCTGGTGTGGTCGTCGGACGATTTCGAGTCCATCCTATCCGCCCGGCTGAACAAAAACGGCCAGCTCACCGTGGTCACCCAGGCCAGCGGCTACCGGGGAACAGTCACTGTGTACGACGCCGCCTACTCACCCGTGATGAGCATCAACCTGGGCTCCGCCTTTGTGATGGACGCGGCGCTGTCCGACAACGGGCACACATTGGCTATTCTCACCGTGGGCCAGTCCAACGGCGCTTTCGCCACCAGCCTGGAGCTGTACGAGATGAATTATGCCAGCGGACAGTACGCTCCCGATTTCAGCTGCCTTCTGGGCAGCAGCGTGGTGCTGGAGACCCGGCACACCGCCTCCTCGGTGTGGGCCCTGGGGGACCGGGGGCTGACCATCACCGGCCACGACGGGCGGTCCTCCGGCGTCAGCTGGACGGACAAGCACCTGCGGCGGTACACCCTCAGCGGAGACGGCTTTGCCGCCGCCCTGCTGGGTAAATACCGGGCAGGCAGTCAGGCGGAGCTGTGGGTGGTGGATGAGTTGGGCCAGCGGCAGACTCTGGAGATCAATGAGCAGGTGCTGTCCATCTCCGCCGCCGGGCGGTATCTGGCGGTGCTCACCGGCGACCGGCTGGACATCTACACCGACGAGCTGGAGCTGTACGACAGCCTGGAGGGTACCCAGGGCGCGCGGAACGTTCTGCTGATGCCGGACGGCTCGGCCATCCTGATTTCAGCGGACAACGCCGGATTCTATATCCCTTGAGACGGCGCCCCATGTGTTTTGGGGCGGTTAGGAGGAGCTTATGGGAGACTACTTATTTGACATCATCATCGTGGCGATACTGGTTCTGTTCGCCTGGCGCGGCGCGGTCAAGGGACTGGTGCTGTCCCTGTGCGGACTGGCGGCTGTTTTCGTGGCCTTTTTCGGCGCGCAGTTTTTGTCCGAGAAATTCTGCGAGCCGGTGGGTAATATCCTCCGCCCCATCATCATCCAGACCGTCCGGGGCGCGGACGCCGAGCCGGAGGTGGACTCCGAGAACCCGGAGGACACTTACACCGTGGACGAGCTTCTGGCTTCCATCCAGGAAAAAGGTCTGTTTGAAGGTTTTTCCGCTTTCCTGGAGCAGGGCGTCGCCAATGATACCGTAGGCCACGCTTCCTTGTCGCCCATGGACGCCCTGGCCGGTTATCTGGCAAAGGCCATCGCCCGGGCTCTGCTGTTCGGCGTGGTCTTTTTCGGCGGGCTGCTGGTCTGGTTCCTGCTCAGCCACGCGCTGGATCTGGCCTTCAAGCTGCCCATCCTGGCGGAGGTCAATCTGGCGGGCGGACTGATTGTGGGGCTGGTCAAGGGCTCGCTGCTCACCATCGTGCTGGTGTGGCTGGGACAGGTGGCGGGCATCGTCCCCACTCCCCCGGAGAGTCCCGTGCTGTCCCTGTTCACCGTGGACAAGCTGTGGGAGTTGCTCAGCACCCTGCCCGCCTGAGTCCTGATTTCCAGCGTTTCTCCAGCGGCGCGAGGTTTTCCCTGTCCGCCGCAAAATTACCACTCTAAAATTCATGACATGTTCATATTTATCTGATATGTTACTGCAAACTGCAAATCAGAAGGGGCGGATTTTTTCTCCCCGAAAGGAGCGACACCATGCATCCTACCCTGTGTACCCGCTGCAAAAAGAATGTGGCGGTGGTCTTTATAACGAAAATTGAGAACGGCGAGGCGAAAAATGAGGGGCTGTGCCTCAAGTGCGCCCGAGAGCTGGGCATCAAGCCGGTGGACGACATGATGAAAAAAATGGGCATTTCCGACGAGGACCTGGAGTCTATCTCCACCGAGATGATGTCCGCTTTCGGCGGCGCGGAGGAGCCCGACGGCATGACATCCACCGACCAGGACAGCGACGGCGGCGACAGCGAGGAGGACGAGGGCCGCACCGCCACCTTCCCCTTCCTGAACAAGCTGTTTGGCGCCTCGTCGGACAGCGGCCCGGACCGGGACCCCATCCAGCGGGGCGGGGCCGCCAAGGAGAAGGAGGAGAAAACCGCCGCTAACAAGACGGAACGGGTACAAAAGCGCAAGTTTTTGGAGAATTACTGCATCTCCCTCACCCGCAAGGCCCACGAGGGCAAGCTGGACCGCATTGTGGGGCGCTCCAACGAGATCGAGCGGACCATTCAGATTCTGAACCGGCGTCAGAAGAACAATCCCTGTCTCATCGGCGACCCCGGCGTGGGCAAAACTGCCATCGCCGAGGGGCTGGCCCAGCGCATCTACAACAGAGAGGTACCCTACAAGCTGCTGGACAAAGAGGTCTATCTGCTGGACCTCACCGCTCTGGTGGCGGGCACCCAGTTCCGCGGCCAGTTCGAGAGCCGTATGAAGGGCCTCATCGACGAGGTCAAGAAGCTGGGCAATATCATCCTGGTCATTGACGAGGTCCACTCCATCGTGGGCGCGGGAGATGCCGAGGGCTCCATGAACGCCGCCAATATCCTCAAGCCCGCCTTGAGCCGGGGTGAGATCCAGGTCATCGGCGCCACCACTCTCACCGAATACCGCAAATACATCGAAAAGGATTCCGCCCTGGAGCGCCGGTTCCAGCCCGTTATCGTGGAGGAGCCCTCCATTGACGACTCCGTTGAAATTCTCAAGGGCATCGCGCCCTATTACGAGTCCTTCCACCATGTGAGCATCAGCCCGGACATCTGCCGTCAGGCCGTCACCATGAGCGAGCGGTACATCACCGACCGCTATCTGCCCGACAAGGCCATCGATCTGATCGACGAGGCGTCCTCCGACGTGAACCTTCACAACAAGGATCTGGCGCGGCTGGCGGAAATCGACAAGGAGCTGGCCGACTACGCCAAGGAGATGGAGGTGGTGCTGGCCTCCACCGGCGGGCAGAACGACCCCCGCCTCCAGGAGCTGCAAAAGCAGGAGCAGAAGCTCCAGCGCCAGCGGGACACCCTGGAGATGGCGGTGAGCCGGGACGACGCCGAGGCCCCCAACCGGGACGATCCCGCCTTCCAGGAGCGGCAGGACGGCCGCAGGAAGCAGATCGCCGAGCTCCAGGAGAAACTGTCCTCCGTCACCGCCGAGAAGCAGGCGGTGCAGACCGCCGCCAACGACAAAGCGTACCAGCGGCTGGCCGAATTGAAAAGCAAGCAGGCCCAGCTCACCGGGGAGCGGGACATTCTGGCCGCCAAGGGCGATCCCCCGCTGACGGCGGCGCATCTGGCCCGGGTCATTGAGCTGTGGACCAAAATCCCCGCCACCTCCATTCAGGAGCAGGAGTTTGAGCGGCTGGCCAAGCTGGACGAGCGGCTGAAGACCCACATTGTGGGTCAGGACGACGCGGTGAACGCGGTGTCCAACGCCATCCGGCGGGGCCGGGTGGGCATCTCCGCCAAGCACAAGCCGGTCAGCTTCATCTTCGTGGGCTCCACCGGCGTGGGCAAGACGGAGCTGGTCAAGCAGCTGGCCGCCGATCTGTTCTCCTCACCGGAGTCCCTCATCCGGCTTGATATGAGCGAATTCATGGAGAAGCACTCCGTGTCCCGGATCATCGGCTCTCCTCCGGGGTACGTGGGCTATGACGACGCGGGACAGCTCACCGAAAAAATCCGCCGCAAGCCCTATACCGTGGTCCTCTTTGACGAGATTGAAAAGGCCCATCCCGACGTGCTCAACGTGCTGCTGCAAATTCTGGACGACGGTCATATCTCCGACGCCCACGGCAAGGTGGTCAACTTCGAGAACACCGTCATCGTCATGACCTCCAACGCGGGCAGCGAAATCAAGGGCGGCTCCCTGGGCTTCGACCGCTCCGCCAACCAGCTGGGCAAGGAAAAGGCCATGAAGGGGCTGGAGTCCTTCCTGCGGCCCGAGTTTATCAACCGGGTGGACGAAATCGTCTACTTCAACCAGCTCACCGAGGACAATTTCAAGGCCATCGCCCGCATCATGCTGTCCGAGCTGGACGCCGTGATGAAGGATAAGAACATCGCGTTCTCCTACGATGAGAGCGTGCTGGACTATCTGGTCAAGAAGTCCTACTCCGCCGCCTACGGCGCGCGGAACCTGCGCCGCCAGATTCAGAAGGACCTGGAGGACCCCATCGCCGCCAAGCTCATTCAGCGCTACGCGGCCCCTGTCACCGTGGTCAGCCTGTCCGCCGACGGTGAAAATTTGAATATCGTTACAGACTAAAGAGACAGGGCGGCGGGAGATTCCCGCCGCCCTGGTTACAACTTCGCTACAAAATTCTTACAGCGCTGATACCACTTCTTAAGCTAAGTTTAAGATTTATGATGCAGGTTCGTAAAAATCCTGTGGTATCGTATCCCTGTTATCTTTTGATGGAATGGAGGACTCTCACACCATGAACACCGACATCAACGAAACCAGCGAAGCCCAGCAGGCCACAGAAGCCCTCAAGGCCAAACAGCCTGAACGGAAAGGCAGAACGGGCAAAATCATCGCCGCCGTCCTTCTCTCCGCCTGCCTGTTGACCAGCCTGGGGCTGAACATCTATCAGGCCGTGGTCCCCAACCAGAAAACCGCCGACTTCATCGACTACATTCTGGAGCGCATCGCCGAGGCGGAAAAGCAGGAAAACGAGTACATCGAGGACGGCTTCAAGGTGGGCGGCGAGTACGAGATCCGCTCCACCACCCACATCTCCGACGCCTACAAGAGCGGTGACGAGAGCCAGCTCAGCGAGGAGGACAAGGAGACCCTCAAGATGGCCAGGGACGTACTGGACGAAGTCATTGAGGACGGCATGAGCGACTACGAGAAGGAGGAGGCCGTCTACAAGTGGATGGTGAAAAACATCGGCCATGGCCGCGGCGGCGTCATCAGCCGTCCCGGCATGGACCGCTCCGCCTTCACGCCCCACGACGTGCTGTCCTCCAGGGGCGCGGTGTGCGTGGGCTACGCCACCACCTTCCGGCTGTTCATGAACATGCTGGGCATGGACTGCCACATCGTACATAACGAATACCACTCCTGGGACCTGGTGCAGCTGGACGAGGACTGGTATCACGTGGACATCTACAGCGACGCCCATGGGGTGCTGTACGGCAACTTCAACATGACCGACGAGGTTGCGACAAACGGCCACAACTGGGATGAGTCCGCCCTGCCCGAGGCCAAGAGCGTAAAGTATTCCCCCGCCGTACAGAACGCCGTGGAGGTGGACGGCGTGATGGACATCCCCGCCAAGCTGAAAGAGTCCCTGGACGGCAAGAGCGCCACCCTGTTCTACAAATTCAAGGAGCCTCTCTCCGAGGAGGAGATGGGAACAGCAGACTTCCTGGTGAACATCCTGGACACGGTGCTCAGCGGCGGCCTGCTGGAGGAGGACAGCTACTATTTCCGTGCCTCCTGGTATCCCAGCGAGCAGGAGGACAGCTACATTCTGGGCCTGCTTCTGGAGAGCCGCAACAGCGACGAGGAAACCGGCTTCGACACCGACTCCCCGGAGGCCAGGCAGATCATCAACGCCGTCGCGGAAGCCTTCGGGCTGGACCCGGCCATGCTGGGTGGTGACAGCGGCAGTGAGCCGGGCGTGGACTATCCCATAGATGACATCATCGGCGGCGGCGACCGTCCGGTGACTGAGGACGTCGTAACCTGGGAAAACGGCGGCAGCGTTATCATCCGCTGAGCCGGCTGACAGGAGGATACAGCAATGAAACACTTGAAACAAACACTCTGCCTCGCTCTGGCGGCACTGACGCTGGCGGCGGCCTGCGGCTGCTCCAGCGGCGCGGACCCCGACGAGCCCGATCTGGACCCGGCGGCCGTGGCTCAAGCCATGCTGAAGGTGGACACCACCCTGCCTGAGATGGTGGAGAAATCCAGCCAGGACGCCGACGCCAAGGACAACTTCTTCTTCCTGTCCGATCTGGATTACAGCAAGGTGGACAGCTACTTCTATGCCTATGCCGACGCCGGAACAGCGGAGGAAATTGCGGTGATCAAGCTCAAGGACAAGTCCGACGCCGCCGCTATGATGGACTCCCTGCACAAGCACGTGGAGTCCCGGCAGGGCACCTTTGAGGAGTACGACCCGGAGCAGGTCCCTCTCACCCAGGACGCGGTGGTCACTCGGGAAGGACGGTATGTGGCCCTCATCGTCTCCAAAAAGAACGGACTGGTTCAAAAGAAATTCCAGGAGTTTTTTGCCCAGGGCTGAGCACCCGCCATATCCGGCTGAAAATGAAAGGACCCAGACGCCGCTGAAAAGCGGCGTCTGGGTCCTTTTTACAGCTCTGCAGCCGGCTGCTCCACAAAACCGTTCACCGGGTTCAGCAGCGGCGAATCCGGCAAGCAGGGGCTGCTGGTCAGGAAACAGGTCATGAGACCGCGTCCCTCCTGGTGCGTTCCGCCGCCGTGCGCCGGCCTGAAAGCCGGCTGAACGCCCCGTCAGCGGATGAAACGTTCTTTTTCGGTTCCTTTTTCTTACAAGAAAGAGGAACTCACAGGCGGGAGCGGATGGCGCGGAGGAACTCCAGGCCGGTGACCTTCCGAGCCTCGGCCTCACCTTCCCAGAGCCCCACCAGATCACCGGTCATGACGCCGCTCTCAATGGTGTCAATGGCGGCCTTTTCCAGCTTGTGGGCAAAAGCGGTCAGCTCAGACAGGCCGTCCAGCTCGCCCCGCTTGGCAAGCGCGCCCGTCCACGCAAACAGGGTGGCCATGGGGTTGGTGGACACCTGTTCCCCCTTCAGGTGGCGGTAATAATGCTGGGTGACGGTGCCATGGGCGGCCTCATATTCGTAGTTGCCGTCCGGAGACACCAGCACGGAGGTCATCATGGCCAGCGAGCCGAAGGCGGTAGACACCATATCGCTCATCACGTCGCCGTCATAGTTTTTACATGCCCAGATGAAGCCGCCCTTGGAGCGGATGACACGAGCCGCCGCGTCGTCGATGAGCGTGTAGAAATAGGTGATTCCAGCCTGTTCAAACCGCGCCTTATATTCCGCTTCGTATACCTCCGCGAAGATGTCCTTGAAGGTATGGTCGTACTGCTTGGAGATGGTGTCCTTGGTGGAGAACCACAGGTCCTGCTTCGTGTCCAGGGCGAACTTGAAGCAGGAATGGGCGAAGGACGTGATGGACTTGTTCACGTTGAACTGCCCCTGGAGGATACCCGGCCCGTCAAATTTCTGGATGGTCTGGCGGCTCTCACCACCGTCCGCGCCGGTGAACACCAGCTCCGCCGTGCCGGGGCCGGGAACCTTGTACTCCGTGGCCTTATACACGTCGCCGAACGCGTGACGGGCGATGGTAATGGGGGCTTTCCAGTTCTTCACCACCGGGTTCAGCCCCTTCACCATGATGGGAGCGCGGAACACGGTGCCGTCCAGAATGGCCCGGATGGTGCCGTTGGGGGACTTCCACATCTGGGACAGCTTATACTCCTCCACCCGCTGCGCGTTGGGGGTGATGGTGGCGCATTTCACCGCCACGCCGTACTTCTTGTTGGCCTCGGCCGCGTCGATGGTCACCTGATCGCCGGTGCGCTCCCGTTCGGGCAGGCCCAGGTCGTAGTATTCCGTTTTCAGGTCGATGTAGGGCTCCAGCAGCTCCTCCTTGATCTGCTGCCAGAGGATGCGGGTCATTTCGTCGCCGTCCATCTCCACCAGCGGGGTTTTCATCTGCAGTTTATCCATGGTTCATCGCTCCTTTTCGTGTAAAAGGCGGGGCTGAAAACCGTCCCCGCCTTCGGGTTGGTTCAGTTCCAGGGGTCGTCCCTGGGCTTGGGGGCGGGTCCGCCGTTCCCGGGGGCCGGACCCATGCCCGTGCCCGAGGTTGGTCCGGTGGTCCAGGTGTAATCCGTGGGCTGTCCCCAGCCGCGGTCGCCGCCGCCGCTGGGACCGCTGCCAAACCCATCCGCCGCACCCTGGGTCCAGTCGTAGAACCTGGCCATAGAGCCGGTGATATAGGGCTTCAGCCACAGCATGAGCACCGCGGTCCCGATGGACACCGCCGCGAGGACCAGCAGGGCAAAGCCGGAGGCGGCAATCAGGCCACCCGCGCTGGAAAGCTGCATCACAATCGGTATGACCGCCAACGCAATCCCGGCGTAGATAATGACCAGCAGCAGGAGGTACCAGCCAAAAAAGGACAGCTGGAGCACAAAGCCCTTGCCGATATTGCCCTTCATCAGCCGCTTGCTCTCCCGCACGGCCTCCATGCCGTACAGTCCCTTGTCCACCAGCAGGAAATCCACCAGCATATAGCGCATGGTCACCCAAATGACGCCCAGCACCAGGAGCACTATGTCCGCCACGACCAGCAGCTCAGTGAGCACCGGCACGTCCACGAGCACCGCCGCAATCAAAACGGCCACGTAACCCACGCCCACCAGCAGCGCCCACAGCACCTCAAACACCCCCGTGAGGAACCGGGTCAGCAGCACCTGCCCAAACTGAGGCAGGGTGCTGAACAGCTTACCCATGGGGGGATTCTCATTGCGGACCATGGACAGGCACCAGCCCTCATAGCCCACATCCATGGTGTCCTGCCACAGGGATACCAGAATGGACAGCACCATACCCCCCACAGCAGCGCCGAATATGGCTCCCGGTCCCCGCCGGAACAGCTCCAGCATGGCGATATACAGCGCCTGCTCCATCTCATAGCCCTGCTGCATGTAAATCCACACCGTATCGGAAATGCTGCCCACACCCCCGGTCAGCAGTCTGCCCAGAATCAGGTTGATCAGCCAGGTGCCCGCTGAAACCACCACGGTGAACAGCAGCGTCACCATCATGCAGCCGCTCCCCTTCATGGACAGCTTTACCTCCCGCTTGAGCCGCGAACGGTCATATTCCATAGTAAGCCCTCCTTCTCCCCGAGGCGAAAACGCCCCTCTCTGCCGCCCAAGGCAGTTTATCACATTATATCCCATCGCAGAACGGATTGCAAGAAAAACAACCGCCTCCTCCAAATGCGTGACAACGCCGCCGGAATGTGGTATAATCTTTCCCACACGCGCCCCGGTCCGGGCACAATCTACGACAAGCGAGGGATTTCCCATGAACACAAAAGAGCTGGGCGAGCTGCGCCGCCGCTTCCGCCCTCATAAAAACGCCATCAGCCACGTCTACGGCTGCTACGTGGGCGCCACCAAGGAGATCATCGGCGAGGTGGACCAGTCCCTGGCCCTGCTCAGCGAGGACGACGCGGAGGGCTGTCTGAACCTTCTGAAAAAGGCTTTGTCCGGCGGCCTGGGCCGCAATCTCATCCACGTGGGCTTCACCACCCAGCAGGTGGCCGAGGGCGCCGAGCACAAGCTGCTGCGGGAGCTGCGGGACTGTAAGCTGAAGGACGAGAGCCTCCGCCGCCGGTTCTATGAAACCGTCATCCAGAACGTTGACATGGGGGAGGAAAATTTCCTCATTCTCCTGGCCCACGACACCTACGACGTGCCCTTTCGCTCCAAAAACGACGATTTGATGGACGACTCCTCCGACACCGTGTACTCCTATCTGGTGTGCGCCGTCTGCCCCATGCGGGAGGGCAAGCCGGGGCTGGGCTATATCCCGGCGGACAATGTGCTGCACATGAAAACCGCCGGACAGCTGGCCGCGCCGCCGGAGATCGGCTTCCTCTTCCCCGCCTTTGACGACCGGGCCGCCAATCTGTACAGCACGCTTTATTACGTCCACAAACCGGAATTCATCCACGGCGAGTTCATCGAGGGCGTATTCGGCGTCGAGGCCCCCCTGTCCGCCCCGGAGCAGAAGGAGGCCTTTGAGTCCGCCCTGTCCGACGCCCTGGGCGTGGAGTGCAGCATGGAGCTGGTCCAGGCCGTCCACGAGCAGATGCGGGAGCGGATGGAATTCCACAAGGAGAGCCAGGACCCGGAGCCTCTCACCGTCACCGCCAAGGATGTGGGCGGGATGCTGCGGGAGTGCGGCATCGAGGAGGAGCGGGTGACCGCCTTCCAGGACTATTGCGGCCAGCGGCTGGGGGAGGACGCCGCCATGGACCCGGCCAACCTCATCGACAGCAAGCGCTTCCAGATCAAGGCTGGAGAGATCACCATCACCGTCAAGCCAGAGCTCAGCGGCCAGGTGGAGTCCCGTGTGCTGGAGGGCCGCAAGTACATCCTCATCCCCGCCGGGGAGGGCGTGGAGGTCAACGGCCTGGCCGTGGAGCTGGAGGCCGAGCCCGCGGCGAAGATTTAACACTTTTGTAATGCTTTTACTCCAACTTTTGTAACGACTTTCCTCTATTCTAATTCTTGCAAGAGATATCCTTTCTTTTTCATTCTATCCTCCATCCTCAAAAGAAGAACCGGGGCCTTTGGCCCCGGTTCTTTGCGTGTTCAGCGGAGATATTTTGCCCGGATGAAGGCGGCGATGCCGCTCAGCCCGCGGGCCAGCGCCTGCGTCTCCTCGGTGGTCAGCGTCTCCACGGTGGCCTCCACCAGCTCCCGGTGAAAGTCGGTGTGGCGGCGGTTGGCCTCCCGGCCCTTCTCCGTGGGACGCAGACGGACGGAGCGCTTATCGCCGCTGTCCCGCACCCGCTCCAGATAACCCTTGGCCTCCAGCTGGTTCACCGCCACGGTGAGGGTGCCCGCCGTCACATGCTGGGCGGCGGCGATGGCGGAGGAGCGGTTGTCCCGCCCCTGATCCACCGCCCGGCACACCTCCTCAATGATGTGCATCTCCCGCACAGACAGGTCGGCGCAGCTCTCGGTGACATAGATTTCCTCTGTTTTCAGGATATCGTTGAACACCTCCACCAAAAAGGCGTTCAGCTCCCTTTTGTATCGGTCGTTCTCCATGGCGTGCCCTTTATTCCGCCGCGATATAGGCCACGCCCACGGCGCCGGGACCCACATGGGTGCCGATCACCGCGCCGATGGACCCCAGCACCGGTGGCTGTACCTGGGGCAGTACATCCTTTAACGCCTCCATGCACACCGGAACCCGCTCGGGGGAGTTGGAGTGGCCGTAGCCCACCAGACAGGCCGGGTCCGCAGGCTCCTTTTCGATGTGCTGGGCGATCCACTCCAGGCCGGAGGCAATGGAGCGGGCCTTGCCCAGGGCCTCCACCGTTCCCCGGCTGTCCACCCCCACGATGGGCTTGATGCCCAGCAGTCCGCCCACAGCAGCGGTGGCGGCGGAGATGCGGCCGCCCTTTTTCAGATAGGTCAGGGTGTCCACGATGGCCAGCAGCTTGGTGCGCCGGGCCAGCGCTTCCACACCGGCGGCGATTTCCGTTGCGGACAGGCCCTGGTCCCGCATCCGCGCCGCTTCCTCCACCAGCAGCGCCAGAGCGAAGGTGACGGTGCGGGAGTCCACGATGTGAATCTCCCCGCTCTCCACCATGCCGCGGGCAATGCAGGCGGACTGACAGGTGCCGCTCAGCTCGGCGGACAGGAAGATGCCCACGATCTCGTCTCCCTGGTCTATGTACTTCTGGAACAGCTCCAGAAAATCGTCGGGGTTGAGCTGGGAGGTGGTGGGCAGCTCCTGGCTGGAGGTCAGGCGGGCGAAGAATTCCTCCCGAGTGATGTCCACGCCGTCCAGAAAGCTCTCCCGGCCGAAAAATACACGCATGGGAATAACGTCCACGTTCAGCTCTGCCGCCCGCCGGGCGGTGATGTCGCTGGTGCCGTCGGTGATGATGCGTACCATGTCAATCAATTCCTCTCAGATACTTTGATATTCAAATACTTTGAAAGCCAAATCTTTTGACTTTCAAAGTATCATACACGTATTACCCCCGCTTGTCAATTCCGGCTTCTCCAAAAAGCCGGACAGGAAAGCCGCGGGATTGTGGCATTTTCACAATCCCGCGGCTTTTCTCACGCTTTGTATCCGAAATTCGGAATTTGATTCCAGCGCCGGCGGAAATAGTGGGCGGCCAGCTTGGGACGGCGGTCACGGGTCAGCAGACCCTTTTTGTTCCCGTCCACCCGCATGGGTCCCTGGATGGTGGCAAAGTCGGCAAAGTTCCAGACCTGTTCGCCGATGAAGAAGGGGCGCTTGTCCAGCTCCGCATTCAAGCGGGAATAGTAGTCCACCTGATACTCCTCGCTGAACATCTCTCCGTTGGTGTTGTGAACGCCGGGATAGGTGTCCGCCCCATATTCGGTGAGCATCAGCGGCTTGCCGGTGCCTGCCCAGAAGTCCAGCTCGGTGTTCAGCGCGTCGCAGGCGGCGTCAAGGTCGCCGCTCAGATTATACCAGCCGTAATACCGGTTGACACAGCACACGTCCATGGCTCGGGTGATGATGTCGCGGGTGTAGTCGTTCTGACAGCACACCAGCGTAACAGGGCGGTTCTGGGGGTCGCAGGCGTGGGCCAGCTCATAGAGGGGATGGAAATAATCGTAAGCGGACTGGGGAAAATGCTCCGTATCCGGCTCGTTGGCAATGGACCACATCACCACGCAGGGGTGGTTCTTGTCCCTGTCGATCATGTCCCGAATCACGTCCCCGTGGTGGTCCTTGACGCGCATGACCTCGTAGGGGTTCTGGGCCCCGCCCGCGTTGATGCCCACGGCGGGGACCTCGTCGATGACCACGATACCCTCCCGGTCGCACAGGTCGTACATCTCCTCGGCGTAGGGGTAGTGGCTGGTGCGGAAGGAGTTGGCCCCCAGCCAGCGGATCAGGGACACGTCCTTCACGTTCAGGCACTGATCCAGTCCGCGGCCGCGGAAGAAGGAGTCCTCATGCTTGCCGAAGCCCTTGAAATAGAAGGGCTTGCCGTTGATGAGGAATTTGTCCCCCTCCACCCTCACGGTGCGGACGCCGAAGGACACCTCATACAAATCCTCACCTTGGAACGTGACCTCGGCCCGGTAAAGGTAGGGCGCGCCGGGATTCCAGCGCTTGGCGTTGAGGATGGTGATACGCCCCTGGGCCCCCGTGGCAGAGCCCACCGCCTGGCCCTGGTGGTCCAGGATGGTCACCCGGACCTCGCCCTTGCCCGCCGTCTCCACGGTGTAGTCCACGATGCCGTTCTCGCCATCCACGCCGGGGACGATGGTGATGTCCTTGATGTAGTCCCGAGGTGTGGTGTAGAGCGTCACAGACCGGGTGATGCCCGCATAGTTGAAAAAGTCGAAATTGGGCCGGTTCTGGGGCTTACAGCGGGTCTTGGCCAGCTCGATGGAGGGGATTCCGGGGTTGTCCGACCCGAAGAATGCCACGCCCCCCTCGTTGCCCACGGGAAGGGTGGAGAAATCCACCCGGTTGTCCACCGCCACGGTGAGGCGGTGCTCTCCCGACATGGCGTAGTCCGTCAGCTCAAACTCAAAGGGCAGGAAGCCCCCCTTGTACTCCCCCAGGAAGCAATTGTCGATCCACACCTGGGCGGCGTGGGTCACCGCGCCAAAGCGCAGCCACAGCCGCTGGCCCATCACCTGCTCGGGGATGCTGATGGCGCGCTGGTACACCACCCAGCCGTAATGAGAGCGCAGATTCACATCGTCCCTCTGGTCGTTGTAGGAGGCGGGCACCGCCATGGTCATGGGCTCCGGCAGAGGACCCTGGGCCCACTCATGTGGCCATTGATCCGCCCCGGCGGTCTGGAAGTCCCACACGCCCCCCAGATCAAAGACCATTCGGGACCTGCTCAGCTTTGGATAAAGCATCGTTCATTCCTCTTTTCTGTTTTCATTCCTGGGCCGGACCGTCAGCGCGGCCCGCCAGTTTTCCTGCCTCACGCTCAACAGCTGCCCGCGAAACGGCACCTGCAGCGCGAAATCGTCCACCTTCCCCGGCAGATGGGGCTCGAAGCGGAACCCTCCCGGCCTGTCCGGGTCGGGCCGCACCCCGGCCAGCTCCTCGACGATCAGCGGAATGGCCCCGCCGGCCCAGGGGTGGCACAGGCTGGCGTTCCATTTCTGGTCCTTTCCCCAGACCTCGAAGCAGGCGGAGGCCCCCTCCCGGAGCATATTGCGCCAGCCGTACTCGTCCGTCCGGGTCAGCAGGCGGTACAAAGCATCGTGCTTCCCCAGCCGCCCCAGGCCCCGCAGGGCAAAGTACATGGGCAGCGGTCCACAGGCCCGTCCCGGCGTCAGCAGCAGCCTTTCATATGCCACCGAGCCCTCCGGCGGCATGAGGCCAAAGCAGGCGGCGTACAGATTGGCATGGAGGGAGCAGTGCTCGCTTACCTCGCTGTCGGCAAACAGGTTTTGCTTCTCCCGCCAGAAGCTCCGGCGGAACGCCCGGCCCACCCGCCCGGACGCGAACAGCCGGGATATGCCCAGCACCCGCTCCATCTTCTCCTTCATCAGCAGAAAGCCGTACCACAGGGCGTTGACAACGTTGTGGCATCCCTCCCCCACCTCCGGGCGGGTCAGAGGGAAGTCGTAGCCGTCCCGCAGATTTTCCGGCCAGTCCACCATGTTCCAGCCGTGGGACACGTTCTCCAACAGGCCGTCGGAGCGCTGATATCCGGCGAAATACACCGCGATCCCCTTTACGGTGGGATAGCACTCCCACAAAAACTCCCTGTCCCCCGTAAAGTCGTAGTCCGTCAGCGCAAGAGCCGGGAACAGCAGGGAATAATCGGCGATCTCCTGCATCAGCGCCCCCGGAGCCACCGCCATCAGAGAGGGCGTCACCCGCGCGGAGGCTATGAAATCCCGGGCGCACTTGCGCAGAAGCTCCGTCTTTCCCGTCAGCCAGACCTGAGAGCGGACAGTGACGACGGCGTCTCCCAGATACTGCCCCTTCTCCCGGCTGGGGCAGTCCAGATAGCTCTCCTGACTGCCGCAGCGCACCGCGTTTTTGCAGATTTGGAAGATGTCCTCCAGCTCATCCCGCCGGCAGGACAGGGTGCACAGCTTGTCCTCCATGGGGTAGTGCCGCTCCCATACCCAGCACTCGGACAGCTGTGGGCCGCCGTCCAGCCCCAGCACCTCCACATAGCGGAAGGCTTTGTAGTCATATTGGTGGAGGACGCTCTTCCCCCTCCCCAGCGTCCAGGTTTCCTCATAGCGGCAGTCACAGCGCATGTCGTACCGCACCCGGCCCGCCTCGTCCAGCTCCTCGCCGAAGCGGAGGGTGAGCTGTTCCCCCTTTTTGCCTCTGGCCGCGGCGTGAAGGGTTCCCGTCCTCTCGCGCCCAAAGTCCAGCTGGATGCCGCCGGGGACGGAACGGCGCTCCGCCGCCTCCACCCGGTTCCGGCACAGGTTTTCGGTGTGCTGAGGGGACAGGCTGTAATCCGCCCACAGCGCCGGGACCAGATGGCCCCAGCCGCTGTCGTCAAACCTGGGCCTCTCCCAGCCCTCGGGCCACAGACGGCTGTCGAAGTTTTCCAGAAACTGGGTGTCATAGCCCACTGTCTCCCCAGAATAGGCGGCACAGACTTGATACCGCCAGCTTTCATCGCACCGGGCCGCCACCTTATTCCTTCGAACAAAGGCCGCCCACACGCCGAACCGCCCGTCCCCGCTGTTCCAGACCCGGTTCACCAGCCCCTGATAGTAGAGGTGCAGGGCCACCGTCACCGTCCGCCCGCCCTTGACGGGATATTCCTGGTAACAATACCGGTCCGGATAGGCGGGCGCGGGCCCCTGGCCCAGCCACTTCCCGTCCAGCCATGCCTGATAACAGTCGTCGGCGCTGAGCCGCAGGACACAGGGGCCCTCCGGCAGCTTCACCTGCCCCCGCACCAGCACGTGGAGGTTTCGGGGCGCGCCCGTCTCAGGCAGGGGCCGCTTGTCCTGCTCCCGGCGGAATACGTCGATCTGCCGCACGCTTTCCCACTCTGGGATCGTCATCCATCCCGCCTTTGTTCCCGCTTCCCCCATGACTCTCATCTCCTTTTTTATTTAATTGATTATAGACTCCAACCAGGTCAAATGGCAATACAAAATATTGAGGATATTATATAATTTTATCTACCATACAAGCATTGACAAACCAGGGGAAAAGTGGTTAAACTATAGTTGATTTGATATGCCTGTACACATCAGAGCCTGACCCCGGCCGCAGCAGCTGAGGTCCTGGGAGGTATTTTCATGATTGTCCCGGTTCTCCTGTTCACCGTGGGGCTGGTATTTCTCATCAAGGGAGGCGACTGGTTCGTGGACGGCGCCACCGGCATCGCCCGGCGGTTCGGTCTGCCCGAGCTGCTCATCGGCGCCACGGTGGTCTCCATCGGCACCACCCTGCCCGAGGTGATGGTGTCCACCACCTCCGCCATCAGCGGCCACGGCGAAATCGCCTATGGCAACGCCATCGGCTCCGTCATCTGCAACACCGCCCTCATCGCCGCCATCACGGTGGCCGTTCGCCCCGGCAGGGTGGACCCCAGGTCCCTGCGCCTGCCGGTGGCCTTTTTCTTCACCGCCGCCGCCGTTTACGCCGGGATCGCCTACACCACCGGCTATTTCAGCCAGATTTCCGGCTTTATCATGCTGGCCATGTTTGTGGTCTACATGGCCGCCACCATCTGGCAGATGAAGTCGGACTCCAACTCCAGGCCCCGCCCCGCCGCCCAGCCTCAGACTGAGGAGAGCTCTATCCTCAAGGACATCCTCATGATCGTGGCCGGAGCCGCCCTCATCGCGGTGGGGGCCAACCTGCTGGTGGACAACGGCACCCTCATTGCCCAGGCTTTGGGCGTTCCGGAGTCGGTCATCGCCCTCACCTTTGTGGCTTTGGGCACCTCGCTGCCCGAGCTGGTCACCGCCATCGCCTCCCTGGCCAAGGGCCACGGGGCGCTGTCTCTGGGCAACGTCATTGGAGCCAACCTGTTCAATCTGGTGCTGGTGTCCGGCGTGTCGGTGACACTGGCCCCCTTCTCCATCCCCGAAAACTCCACCATTGCCGGACATAACGCCTCTCTGGTGCTGGACATTCCCGTGATGCTCTTTGCCATGGCATTCCTCACGCTCCCCGCCCTCAAGCGCGGGAAGCTCAGCCGCATCCAGGGTGTCGTTCTGCTGGCGGTATACGCGGCGTTCTGCGCCATCCAGTTTACCATTTGACCGGGGTTGTGCACCCCAAGGAGGTACTTCCCATGAAAAAGCCGGTCCTCGTCATTATGGCCGCGGGCATGGGCAGCCGCTATGGCGGGTGCAAGCAGATGGACCCTGTGGGCGGCCATGACCAGGTCATTTTGGATTACTCCATTTACGACGCCCGCCGGGCTGGGTTTGAGACGGTGGTTTTTGTCATCAAACACGAAATTGAGGCGGATTTCAAGCAGCGCATCGGCTCACGGGTGGAGCGGCACATGGACGTGCGCTACGCTTTTCAGCGCATGGACGATTTGCCGGAGGGCTACGCCATCCCCGAAGGCCGCACCAAGCCCTGGGGCACCGCCCAGGCGGCGCTGGCGGCTCAGCCCTTCGTCGACGGACCCTTCGCCATCATCAACGCCGACGATTATTACGGCCCGGAGGCGTTTCGGGTCATTTACGACTACCTGTGCGCCCATCCGGACGGAGATGAGTACGCCACCGTAGCCTACCGCCTGGAGAACACCGTCACCGACTACGGACACGTGGCCCGCGGCGTATGCGAGGTGGGGGCGGACGGCTGCCTCACCGGCATTGTGGAGCGCACCCGCATCGAAAAAGGCCCGCCTCCCCGTTACACTGAGGACGGCGGACAGACCTGGACCGAGCTGCCTGGGGACACCATGGTGTCCATGAACTTCTGGGGGTTCAACCCCTCCCTGCTGGAGCGAGCCCGGGAACGGTTCCCGAATTTTCTGGACCATGCTCTGGCAGAAAACCCCATGAAGGCGGAATACCTGCTCCCCACCCTGGTGGGGCAGCTGATTGCGGCGGGCAAGGCCAGCGTGCGGGCCCTGTCCTCCGGGGACAAGTGGTACGGCGTCACCTACAAAGAGGACAAACCCGCCGTGTCCGCCGCCATCGCCCGGATGACGCGGGAGGGGCTTTACCCCGACAACCTTTGGGCTTGAACATGTGAAAGAGCGGACCGGTTGACCGGTCCGCTCTTTTCGTCCAAAAACAGTCAGATGGCGCTCAGGAATTTCAGGAACCGCTCCCTGCCCTCCGGGGTGCGGGCATAGACACCGCAGTGCTCCAGCACCTTGGCAAACACCTTGCCCGTCTCCCGCTTCACCAGATCCAGCGCCGCTTCCCTGCTGATCGGACTTCCAGGCGCGAAGCCCTCCGCCCAGTCGGCGTGCTTGGCGGTGAGTTCATTAGCGCGGAGGTCCCCGCCGCCGGAAAGAGCCTCCGCGACGGCGGACAGCTCCTCCTTCAGCCGGGCCGGAAGCACTGCCAGACCCATCACCTCAATGAGGCCGATATTCTCCTTCTTGATGTGGTGCAGCTCGGCGTGGGGATGGTACACGCCCAGAGGGTGCTCCCCGGTGGTAATGTTGTTACGCAGCACCAGATCCAGCTCATATCTGCTCCCCCGCTTCCGGGCGATAGGGGTGATGGTGTTGTGGGGCTCGCCCTCCGTCTCGGCGAAGATGAACGCGCTTTCGTCGGTGTAGCCCCGCCAGGCGCTCAGAATCCTGTCCGCCAGGTCGACCAGGCGCGGCCGGTCTTCAGACGCGATGCGCACCACCGACATGGGCCACTTCACAATGCCCCCCTCCACATCCTCAAACCCGGGGAAGGTGAAGGAGGTTTCCACCGGGGCTTTTTCCATGGCAAAGGTGTACCGCCCGCCCTGGAAGTGGTCATGGGCCAGAATGGAGCCGCCCACGATGGGCAGGTCCGCGTTGGAGCCCACGAAGTAGTGCGGGAACTGGCCCACAAAGTCCAGCAGCTTGCAAAAGCAGGCCCGGTCGATTTTCATGGGCACATGCTGGCTGTTGAAGCAGATGCAGTGCTCATTGTAGTAGACATAGGGGGAGTATTGCAGGAACCAGGGGGAGTCATTGATGGTGATGGGCACAATCCGGTGATTTTGCCGGGCGGGGTGATTCACCCGGCCTGCGTAGCCCTCATTTTCCACGCACAGCAGGCACCGGGGATAGGCGGAGACGGGCAGGTTTTTCGCCGCCGCGATGGCCTTGGGGTCCTTCTCCGGCTTGGACAGGTTGATGGTCACGTCCAGCTCGCCGTAAGGGGTGGGCGCCTTCCACTGAATGTCTCTGGCGATGCGGTCCCGGCGGATATAGTTGGTGTCCTGGCTGAATTTGTAATACCAGTCGGTGGCCTTCCGAGGGTCCTCCCGGTACAGCGCCTGGAACCGCTCAATGACCTGAGCCGGACGCGGGGTGAGCCGACCCATCAGCTCGGTGTCAAATAGGTCGCGATACACCACGGAGCCCTCCGCCAGCACGCCCCGCCGGTGGGCGTCGTCCAGCAGTTCCTCCAGCACCGGCGCCAGCTCCACCTCTCCCCACTCCCGGCCGGGGTCGGTGTAGCTGCCGATTTTCAGAACCCCCAGAATGGCGTTCACCGCCCAGTCCTTCTCACAGGGCTGGATAAGCCCCCTTTGCAGGGCATATGCGGCCAGCTTGGAAACAGCATTGTCAACCATGATTCAGCGCCTCCCTTATTCCGCCACCACACAGCCGCCCTGGGGGCGGATGTGGAGGATGTGGCACTTGCCCTGGCCCAGCAGGGCCTCCATGCCGGTTTTGAACAGGCTCAGCCGGTCCTCCGGCACGAACGCCTGAATGGTGCCCGCAAAGCCGCCGCCGTGGACCCGGACCGCCCCGGCGCCATCCAGCAGCTCCTGCGCCACGGCCAGAACCAGGGGGATGGCCTGTTGCCTGGGGTCGGAGATGGACCAGGTGTTTTGCAGATGCAGCTCAGAGGACCGGCCGGAGGCGTTCACCAGCGTCAGGAACCGGTCAAAATCCCCCGCCTTGAGGGCCTCCGCCTCCTGGACAGCCCGACGGTCGTCGTCATAAAAGTGCATGGCCCGGAGCACCGCCCGGTCGCCGCATTCCTTACGCAGAGCGGAGATGGCCGCGCGGAAATGCTGCTGGGGCACGTCCCGCAAAACCTTCTTCCCGAAACAGGCCGCCACCGCGCCCATTTCCCGGGTGATATCGGCGTAATCGTCGGTGAGGTCGCCGTGGCTGGAGCAGGTGTCCACAATGCACAGGGCGTGGCCGGATTTGGCGAAGTCGTAATCCACCCGCTCCACCACCGGATTGGCGGGGTCATTGAAGTCGATGAATACCGCGCCGCCCACCGAGGAGCCCATCTGGTCCATCAGGCCGCAGGGCTTGCCGAAATAGACGTTCTCGGCGTACTGGCCGATTTTGGCGATGGCGACGGCGTCCAGCTCATCCTTGCAGCAGAAGTGGTTGAAAATGCTGCCGACCAACGTCTCATAGGCGGCGGAGGAGGACAGTCCGGAGCCGGACAGCACGGTGGAATTGGCGCAGGCGTCAAAGCCGGACAGGGTGTAGCCAAGCTCGGTGATTTTGGCCGCCACCCCCCGGACCAGGGCGGCGGAGGTGTTCTCCTCCTTCTTTTTCGGGGCCAGGTCGTCCAGGGAGATTTCCAGCGCGGGATAGCCCTCGGACTGAATGCGCACCATGCGCGTACCGTTGGGGGCGGCGCAGGCCAGCATATCCAGATCCACGCTGCCGCACAGCACGCGGCCGTGCTGGTGGTCGGTGTGGTTGCCGCCGATCTCCGTGCGGCCGGGGCCGCTGAACAACGCCGCGCCCTGGGCGTCGGCTCCGTAGCGGGCGGCGAAGGTCTCCACCGTGTGGACGCACCGCGCCCGGGCCTCGTCCAGCCGCCGGACGGCGCCGTCCAGCGCGTAGAGGGTAGCCAGAGCCTGGTCATGGGTCCCATTTTTCAGGGCGGTCAACAGTTGCGTACAGTCAGACATCCTCTCACCTCATTTGTGATTTCTCAAAAATCCGGACGGCCTGTGCCATCCTCTGCATCATACGATACTACCATACCACAGCGAACAATTTTTGGCAAGAACGGCTTGCGGAAAACCGGTACAAAAGCGCGGCGCTCAGTACGGCGGCTGGTAAAAAGCCCCGCGCCGGATGGCGCGGGGCTTCGAGACGCGTCTAGTTTTCCGCCAGCAGGTCCAGCAGCTCCTCCCCAGTCAGGTCCATGGCCTCGATGTCATAGCGGTCCATGGCTCGCAGGGTCTGGGGCAGGCCCTTCACCAGAGTATTCACTCCAGGTACGGTGGTGACGGTGGCGTAGATGCCCTCCCTGGCCAGCAAAATCTCGCTGAGCGGGGAGCACTGGCCATAGGGATAGGCCAGTATGTCCGCCTTGCGGCCCAGCACCGGCTCCATCACCTCGTTGAAGCGGGCACAGTCTCCCTGGAGGAACGCCGCATAATCCGCCTCGCTTTCGTCCTCCCGCTGGAGCACGCCGTGGCGGATAGGGTCCGGGTCCCGCCCCTTCACCTCGTGGATGTCGTAGCCGTGGCTGCCGATGGTGATGAGACCGCCCGCCTCCGCCTCCCCGGCCTGCTGGGCGGTGAAGTGGGGCGTCATGGGCTCGCCGGTGTCCTTGTAGGTGTCCCGGCCCAGCGAACAGCCGATGACATAGATGACGGCTTTCATCTGATACTTCTCCAAAATGGGCACGCCGATCTCCAGATTGCTCGCATATCCGTCGTCAAAGGTAATGACCACCGGCTTGTCCGGCAGGTCCGTCCCCCGCTCCACATAAGCGCGCAGGTCGGCCATGGTGACGGAGGTATAGCCCGCCCCGGCCAGCGCCGCCATGTGCTCGTCCAGAGCGGCTGCGGACACCGTCTCCTCCGACAGATGGTGGTACATCAGAATGGGCACGTTGACGGTATACTCCGCCTTGTCCGGCTCCTCCACGTCCCACAGCTGGACCGCGCCGCTGTCCGCCGTGCGGTACACACCGAAGTTTTTGGATACGTACGCCGAACTGCCGCCGAACATCCGAGCCAGCATCATCTCCCCCACACAGGTACGGAAGCTGACCGGATCGTAAAAATACCGGGGGTCCCGGCTCAGCGGGCTGGAGGTGAAATCCCAATAGGGCGTCACCCGGGCCAGGGCGGTAAAGAAGTCCTCCACCTCTTTCCGGGAAAACCGGGTCAGATAATCATAGTAAACCGGCGCGGCCACCACCACCAGATTCACCCCCGCCTCCTCACACAGGTTCCGGATCGCGGCCACGCTGGCGACACACTCCCGCTGCCCCAGCAGCGGCGCGGACGCAGGCAGATCGGTGAACGAGGGATTGCTCTCCAAATAATCCTCCAGGCCGCCCGCGCCGATGGCCTCCACATCCCGGGCGGAGTAGTCGATGGCTCCGGTGCCGGCATCAAACACGTCAAAGGAGTTGGGCACGATGCTGTCGGCACCGATCCTCCTGAGCTTGCTCAAACCGTAGCGGGGGTTGGCAAACAGATAGCGGACGTAATAGGCTATGGAAGAACTGCCGTCCAACTGGCAGGGCATGGCCTCGGTAACGTCCCGGCCGTCTCCGGCATGGGCCTTGGCGCTGTCCACCGTCACGTTGAGCACCAGATTTTTCACCTCATAATGGCCGATCAGCCAGCGGACATATTGCTCAGCGTCCCTCATATCCTGGGTATTCAAAGCCAGATTATAAAATTTCGCGTTGAACACGGCGTTCAGAGCCTGGGTGTCCCAGGCCCCGGCGGAGGGTCCGCCGACCACATAAGAATCAAATTCCTCATGGTGCTGCTCCAGATAGGAAAATTTGGCCACCTGGACGTTGCGTGTCTCATTATAGGACCACCAGCCCAGCAGCCTGTCTCCAAATACACCGAAGGGGTCTGTAATCAGGTTAAGCAGCATCCAGCCTCCCAGCGCCGCCGCAGCCAGGATCATCAGCACAATGGCGGTCAATTTCAGGCGGCCGGCCCTGGTCTTGTCTCTTTTTGCCTCCATGGACATTCCCCCTCACGCCGCCTGACTAAGCGGTAAACAAATTATGACATGATATTGTACCACGCCCGCATTTTTCTGTCAATCCGCTGAGCCGGAAACCTCGGACAAGCGGGCGAAAGAAAACCAATAATCCGGTCCCGCCTCCTATCGGAAAAAGGTTCGGATGATATGGGTTTGACGAAATGTGACGAAATTACTTTTCCCGATCCGAGAAAACAGGGCTCCGCGAAAGCGCCCGTTGGCTTCCGTTGAGGAAAGGAAGGCACGGAATCGGAGCACAAAAATCCCGCCCAACGGGGCGGTGACGTGAGAAAGCATTTTAATCAAGGGCCGGCGTAGACGGCCGTATACATTGCATATTACTCCCGAATTAGAACATAGGAAATCTGGTTATGTTGAAAGAAAAAAGCGGAGACCTTATCAGAGCAATGTTGAAAGGTACGCATGAAGGAAGCTGTTT